>VGRB01000572.1 GCA_016875475.1 Deltaproteobacteria bacterium | reverse complement strand
AGGGCTTCAACCCTCCCAGGGGAGGACAGTGAAGAGGACGCATTCCGGGATCCCCGCCGTCTTCGCGGTCACGCTCGGCTGCCCGAAGAACCGCGTCGACACGGAGGTGATGCTCGGGGACCTCCTGTCCCACGGCTGGGCCCTCGCGGGCCGCGCCGAGGACGCGGACGTGCTGCTGGTGAACACCTGCGGTTTCCTGGCCGCGGCCCGGGCCGAGTCCGTGGACGTGCTGCGCGACATCGCCCGCCGCGCCCGGCCCGGCGCGCGCCTGGTCGCGGCCGGCTGCATGGTCGAGCGCTTCCGCGACGAACTCGAGGACGCGGTGCCCGAGGTGCGCGTGTTCGTGGGCACCCGCGAACTGCTCTCGATCCGGGGCGCGCTCGCGGGCGACGCGCCCGCGAGGACGCCGGACAGCGGCCCGCGGCTCGTCACGACGCCGTCGCACGTCGCGTACCTCAAGGTCGCGGAGGGCTGCTCGCGCCGGTGCGCGTTCTGCATCATCCCGCGCATCCGGGGCAGGCAGCGGAGCCGCGCGGCCGACGAGGTCGTGGCGGAGGCCCGCGCGCTGGCGGCGGGCGGCGTCCGGGAGCTGGTGCTCGTGGCCCAGGACCTGACGCACTGGGGCGCGGACCTGCCGGGTCGGCCCGGGCTCGCCACGCTCGTGCGCCGCCTGGACGCCGAGGTTCCGGACGCGCGCTGGATACGCCTGATGTACCTGTTCCCGCGCGACCTCCCGGACGACCTGCTCGACGCGGTCGCGGAGTCGCCGCGCGTCCTGCCCTACCTCGACATCCCGGTCCAGCACGCGGACGACCGGGTGCTCCGGGCCATGCGCCGCGGCACCACGCGCCGCGGGCTCGAGGCGGACGTCGCCCGGATCCGCGCGCGGGTGCCGGGCGTCGCGCTCCGGACCACGTTCATGGTCGGCTTCCCGGGCGAGACGGACGAGGCGTTCGAGGGGCTCCTGGACTTCGCGCGCGCGGCCCGCTTCGAGATGGCTGGAGTGTTCCGCTTCTCGGCCGAGCCCGGGTCGCACGCCGCTGCCCTGCCCGACCCGGTCCCGGGACGGGTCGCGCGCGACCGCGAGCGCCGCCTCCAGGCCGTGCTGTCCGAGGTCGCGGCATCGTCACGGACCGCGATGCGGGGCCGGATCCACGACGCAGTCGTCGAGTCGCCGGACGGACGGCGCTCGGTCGGGCGCCTGTGGATGCAGGCGCCGGAAGTGGACGGGGTCGTGCGCATCGACGGGTCGCGCCGCATGCGCGCCCGGGACCTGGCGCCCGGCCGGTTCGTCCGCGTCCGGATCACCGGCGCCGAAGGGCCCGATTTCCTCGCGGAGCCGGCGCCGTGAGCGGCCTCCGCCCCGACCTGGCCTCGGCCCGCGCGGTCGTGTTCGACCTCGACGGCACGCTCGCGGACACGTTCGACGACCTCGCCGCCTCGATCAACCGCGTGCGCGCGGCGCGCGGGCTCGTCGCGCTGCCGGTCGCGGAGGTGCGGCGGCACGTCGGGCGCGGCGCGCGGAACCTGGTGCGCCGGACGTTCGACCGGGTCACCGACGACGAGGTGGAGGCGGTCCGCCGCGAGTTCATGGAAGACTACGAGGCGCACCTGCTCGACGCGACCCGGCTCTACCCCGGCGTGGTCGAGACGCTCCGGGCGCTCTCCGGCCTCCCGCTCGCGATCCTGTCCAACAAGCCGGAGGCGGCTGCGCGCGCGGTCGCGGCCGGACTCGGGATCGCCCGGTACTTCCGGGCGGTCCGGGGCGGCGACACGTTCGCGGCGGCCAAGCCCGACCCGCGCACCGTGCGGGAGACGCTCGCGCCGTTCGCCGTGCCGGCGTCCGAGGCACTCATCGTCGGCGACTCCGACGTGGACGTGGCGACCGCGCGGGCCGCGGGCTGCCGTGTCGTGGTGGTCCGCACCGGCATGTGGGAGACAGTGATCGACCCGCCCGACGCCTGGGTGGACGACCTCCGCGAGATCGCGTTCCAGGGGGGATGATCGGCTTGCGAGACGCGGAGATCGGTGCTAGGTTCCACGCCCGCGGTTTCCGGGCCGGCCGGGTCCGCTGGTTTGGTGCGACGGAGCTTCCGAGGAGCAACGATGAAGGCCGATCTGGAGGACCTGGGGAACCTGAAGTACCGCATGAGCGTCGAGGTGGACCTCGACCAGCTCAGGGAGATGCGCCGCAGGCTGGCGAGGGCCTACTCGTCGCGCGTCAACCTGCGCGGCTTCCGGCCCGGCCACGCGCCCCTGGAGATGGTGATGCGCCAGCTCGGACCGGCGCTCGAGGTCGAGGCGCGCGAGGCGGTCGTCGGCGAGACGCTCGGCAAGGCGCTGGAAGAGAAGAAGCTCAAGCCGTCCACGGAGCCCAAGGTCGAGATCGGCGAGGACGGGCCGGGGGGCGAGGTCCGCTACACGGCCGAGTTCGAGGCCTTCCCGATCATGGAGCCGAAGGACTACCTGGGCGTCGAGGTCGAGGAGCCGACGCTCCCGCCGATAACCGAGGAGACGGTGGACGAGGTCGGGG
>VGRB01000571.1 GCA_016875475.1 Deltaproteobacteria bacterium | reverse complement strand
CCGCATAGGAGCCCGCGACACGCCACGCCCTACCTGGCGGGTCCGTTCAACCCAGCCTTGCTCCCGTCCGACTCCCTCCCCGTCGCCCTCGCTCCCCTCCTCCGCCACGGACGGGAGCAAGGCTCAATTGGTTGGTTCGGGCGCCGTTCTGGTTACAGAAGGGCCAGGAAGTCGTCGACGCCGAGGTGCGCCTGCTTCAGGATGTGAGCCAGCGTGGACCGCTTGACCGGACGGTGCGCGGGGACGACGAGTTTCAGGGTTTCGTTCGCCGTCCGCTTCTGGAGGCGGATGTGGCTGCCGCGCTGGCGGACGACGACCCAGCCGTCACGCTGCAGTGCCCGGACGATCTCGGCGAAGGAGAGGCTTGGAACCTTGCTCATACCGCGATCTCGAGTTCCTCGGCATCCGGCGATGCCGCGACGTCGTCCTCGACCGGCTCGAGGTACAACTCGATGGCCTCCCGGATGTTCTGCACGGCTTCGTCCTTGGTCTCGCCTTCGCTAACGCAGCCAGGGAGTGCAGGCACCCAGACCGTGAAGCCGCCTTCCTCGCTCGGCTCGATGACCACCTTGAGAACCATGGCGCACCTCCAGCCGAGATCGTATTGCGTCCACGAACGTTCTTCAACGGCGCGATCGGAAATCAACCGACGGATGCGGCGGCCCTCCCCAGTTCGATCTCCTTCTACGCCTTGATCACGATGGGTGGAGTGGCGAGGACGCCTGGGTCGGTGCGCCAACCAGTGCGGAGGAGCGATGCGCCCACGAGAGACAGCGGTTCCTCCGCCGACACCTGGCAGTGGAGCGTCGGATTCGGCATGGCCCGCAGGAACGTTCGAACGGCTACTGTCGCGTCGGCAACATGGTCGGCGCCCTTGGCATCGCCAGACACGAACGCTTCCCAGAGAAACAGCGCGGGCTTCGACTCGGTGAAGGATTGCCAGTCGACATGGGCCGTAGCCATCGGCGCTCCTCTCCGCAGTTCGCGGAGCATCCAAGTTACCTGGGCGAGGCCGGCCGCAAGCACAGTGGCCCCGCCCGACGCGCACCATGGGCGGGCTCCCTCGCCCTTGCGTGCCGACGGCAGCCTCTTGGGCTCGTGCGGGACAGGAACGAACAGGGGACACTCAAAGCCAAGAGCAACCTGCCCCTCGCCGTCAAGGGCCGCGAGGACCGCTCGCAGGAGTTCCCGGGGATCCCCACCTTCTGCTCGGCGCCCCTCGTCCAGGACGCCGTACCACCCGAAGTTCCCCTTGACGATGGAACCGATGTCCGCGCAGAAGACGGCGATCGCGTTGACCTCCAGGCGCATTCTTCCCGCGCCGCGGAACCCCCGCGCCGCCGACTCTACCACGCTCCGCCGCCGGCAGAGTGGTCGAGAGGTGTACCCAACCCGGAGGACCACGATCAAGGCGAGCACGATCCGACGCACGGATGGGGAGGTCTCGGACGCGAACGTGGAGGGACGGGCCAGCGTCGCGGGCGGGGCGGTGCCCGGTCGCCCGAACGGTCGGATCGGACGCGGCGGGTCGCATCATGCAAAGGCCGTCGGATTGCGGGGTTTCGTGGCAAGCGCAGAAGGATCGGGCGGCGCCGGGCCCGGGGGATGCCCGGGCGGACACGGGCACGGGGAATGCCCGGGCGGGTACGGGCACGGGGGATGCCCGGGCGGATCCGGGCACGGGGGATGCCTGGGCGGACACGGGCACGGGGGATGCCAGGGAGGGACCGGGCACGGGGGATGCCCGGGCGGATACGGGCACGGGCACGGCTGGCACGCCGGCCGGAGGCTGCCTACTGCGGGGGAGCGATCGCCAGCACGACCGGGGTGGCGCCGCCGCCTCCGCCGCAGGCGTGGCGGGCCGATGCGGCGATGCGGATGGCCTTGCCCCACCTGACCGAGGGGGACACCCGAAGCAGCACGAGGTCCGCGGGGCCCGAGGACTTCGGGCAGACGGTCGCGAGGGCGCGGTCGATCGCTGCGGCCGCGGCCTTCCCCGCCGGGACCTCGCGGGTCATGCCGTCGCGCAGCACGCGCGTGGCGTTGTCGAGCACGGTCACGGTGACGGTGCGGGACGAGGGGACCTCGGTGTCGCCGGACGGCTCCAGCCGGGGGAGCCCGAGCGGGAGCGAGCCGACCGAGCGGCCCCTGCCTTCCGCCAGGACCGACGCTCGCGGCGACCCGGGCACGATCGCGAGGACCGTGGAGACCACGTCCGCGGCCCACGTGTAGCGGGTGTCGGCGGAGAAGGCGAACGCGATGTCGCGGGCCTCGCCGGCCCTCGCGGCCAGCTCCCGAACGCGGTCGGACGTTGCCGGGGCGGCCGCACCGTCGTCCAGCCACGCTTCCCTGGCGTCGCGGGCGATCACGCGCGAGCCGGGGGCCCACGCCGGCGCGTCAAGGCCGCCATCGGTCACGGGCAGCGCGGCCGGGAGCACCCACCGGGCGCCGGCGTCGCGGCCCGGCGTGGCGCACAGGACCGTGCCGTCCGACCGCTGCGCGCAGGCATCCGCACGGCAGGGCAGGGTGGCGAGGAAG
>VGRB01000570.1 GCA_016875475.1 Deltaproteobacteria bacterium | reverse complement strand
CCCCCATGGCGTCGCCGCCGGCGCCCGCGCTCGGCTCCCCGCCGGGCGCGGGGCCCATCCCGGTCTCGCCGTCCCAGTAGCCGACGCCCTTGCCGTTGCCGATCGGCAAGGCCTCGATCGCCGGCACGACGGCGCCGAAGCGGCCCGCACCGTCGGACTCGGCCGCACCCGCGAGCTGCAGCATGGCCGCGAAGCTCGCGTCGTGGCGCAGGGACCAGACCGCCTCCGACATGGCGGCGGGGACCTCGAAGAAGAACCGGACGCGCGCACCCGGCACGGGCACGGCCTTCGGGGTATTCGACTCGGTGCCGGTCGCCTGCCGGAACACCTGGCCGTGGACCAGCACGCCGGCCGGCAGGGGGACCTTCACCTGGAGGGCGGCCACGGCCGCCGCGTCCGTGATCGCGAGATCGGGGTGCGCGAACCGGCCGAGCCCGGACTCCGGGGGAGGTTCGACGGACAGGGCGTAGCGGCCCGGGTCCACGAACACGACGAACGAGCCGTCCGCCTCCGTCACCGCGTCGAAGGAGACGTCCTGGAGCGCCTCGCTGACGCTGCCGAGGCTCGCCACGCGGTTCGTGACCAGGGTCACGACGGCGTTCGCGACCGGGACGTCGTCGGCGTTCCGGACGACCCTGCCCGCGAGCCTCACGCGCGGGTCGAGCGGCAGCAGCGTCTGCATGTCGGCGCTTACGGACAGCGGCACCCACTTGGCCGCCAGCTCCGATCCGGCCGGAGGCATGACCGCGAGCGTGTAGGTCCCGTCCGGGATCGACAGCTTCGCCACGCCGTCCTTGCCCGTGGACGAGGTCCGCGTCGCGCCGCCCGGCGTGGTGACCTGGACGAACAGCGGCGAGTCCTTGCCGGGTTCAACGCGGACCGTGATCGCGCCCTGGCCGGTGACGACGATCGAGAACCTGCCCTCGTCGTCCGTGATGGCGCTGTTCCGGACGGTCTTCTGCGAAAGCGGCTGCGCGACGGTCGCGGTCACGCGCGCGCCGCGGACCGGCTCCTCGTTCTGCGCTCCGCGCGCGACCACGCCGGTCACGGTCGTGTACTCGGTCCGGGCGGGGAGCAGGATGTCGAACCGGCCCGCGCCGAAGAGCGCCGCCAGGTAGGACGGCGGCACGGTCGCGCTCCCGTCGAGACACGTACCCCACCTTCCCGAACCGGCAGGCTCCAGGGGCATCGATCGGAGGGTGGCGCGGCTCGCCCCCCTGCCCGCCGCCCCGCGTTGCGGGGCGCGGGCCACCCCCCTTGCGCGGCCGCCTTGCGGCCGCCGAGCGATCCGCGCCACAGCGCGGATCGCTCCCATTGACCCGCCTTCGAAAACGCAGGATATTCGGCTGTAGATGGTGAAATCGGGAAGACCCGTGCCATGGGCGTGGAGGACGGCATGACGACCGGCATCGGCACGAACGGTGTCAAGGGCACGGCGCTCTGCTTCGCGGCGCTCTGCTTCGCGGCATGTGGCGGCAGCGGCGGTGCGAGCGGGCCTGTCGACGGGAAGCCCGCGGTCATCACGGCGGAGGGCGGCACGGTCGCGAGCTCCGACGGGCGACTGACCCTGACGTTCCCGCCGGGCGCATTGACCGCGGACACGAAGATCTCCGTGATGGCGCTGACCCCCGAGGAGGTCCCGCTCGCGGTCGCGGAGATCGAGCCTTTGGGAACGGTCTACCGGCTCGAGCCGGATGGGCTCGAGTTCGCCGTGCCGGTGAACGTGGCGCTGAACGTGACCGTTCCGAAGGCGGAGGACGGGGCGTTCCAGCTTCCACTGCTGGTTACCCACAGCGACGAGCACGGCATCGAGGTGCCGGATGGTCCCGTCGACGCCGATCAGGAGGAGCCACTGCCTCAGATCCTCCACTTCTCACCGGATGGCAGCCCCAGCACGATACATGCGTCGCTGCGGCATTTCAGCCGGGTCTACAGCATCGGGCAGTACCTGCACGGTACGTTCGTGGGACCCGAGGGATCGCTTCCCGTTGGATCCTATTTCGAAGCGAGCGCTTTGCTGACACTCTCCTACAGGGATGGGATCGGGGTCCCGCCACCGTGCTACCTACTTCATCAGCGTGACCAGGATACCGACGTCAACTACTCTGTAAGGGTCGAGATAGTCAAGCCGTATGGGAGGCCCCATTACGAGTCCGGGAAGTACATCATCGAAGCGCTGTCCCCCATGACGCAACCCGATGCGCTCCTCCCCGCGCCAGAGCCGCACTCCCGCCCCAACCAGTACAAGACCGACATGACGTTCCACTGCGTCGGTGCAGGCGAGGGTGCGTACCATGTCTATATGCGGTTGCGCGCGCTGGTGCCCAGGAGCATCACCAAGTATGACTGGTGGTGGCAGTGGAAATACAAAGGCTCCTACGAGAAATCCGACCCCGAAGGGTTGCCCGGCTGGAGGTACGACCTGTACATGGGCAAGCGACTCGAGTGCGTCGAGGCCCCGACTCCCCCTTGTTCCGGCCCCTCCTGCGACGGCCTCGACACGGAAGCCTGCTGCATGCGTGACGGGTCCTGCATCGAAAA
>VGRB01000569.1 GCA_016875475.1 Deltaproteobacteria bacterium | reverse complement strand
GGGGCAGCGCTATCGGACGGCGCGCAGCGCGCCAGATCCACGAAACAAGCCGGCCCTGGGGGCACCCCCGCGCGGCGAAGCCGCGCAGGGGGAGCCGCCCAACGGCAAGGAGGCCCGACGATTTGGGGGGGCCGCAATCCGCCGTCAAATGCCGGCTCACCCGTACCCGTACCCGAACCCGAACCGCACCAGCTCACCCTGTTTCCGATCGCGCCCACGCGGCCGGACTCCCTCCTGGCTCCGTGCCCGCCGGGATGTCGGCGGATCCGGGGGCCCGGCCGGCGGGCCCGGCGACGCCCGGCTATGCGGACGGGTCCAGCGCATCGCGCGCCTGCGCCCGCAAAGCCGTCGCCGCAGCGAGTGCGGCGCTTGCGTCGGTCTCGTCCGCGGAGTACCCCGGGTAGCGGAACTCGACCGCCGCGTCGGTCAACGCCTCGAGGGAGGCCCGCAGTTCGCCCCAGCCCGGCTCGAACACGAGCACAAGATCGAGGAGAACCGTCAGGTCGTGCGTCTTCGGGAACGACGCGCCTGCCTCGACGATCCGCGCCTTCAAGTACTTCTCGGCGCGCTGTTCCGCGTGGAAGCAGACCGCGTCCCAGTTCGGGGCGTCCGCAACCGCCGCCTCCCGGCACGCCGTCGCGAAGTCACCTTCCGCCTTGGCGACCCACTCAGCCGTGAGGGGTTTCATACAGCACGATTCCCTGCTCGAGGATCTCCCGGATGAACCCGTCGCCAAGCGCGAGACGCCTCTCGATCTCGACCGGGTCGCGCACCAGCAGGTCCACCGGGAACCCGGGCCGGATGCGCGCGCGGACCCGGGTCGCGGCCACGTGCCCCTTGCCCTCGTGCCGCATCACGACGAGCAGGTCTACGTCCGAGTCCGGGCCCGCAGTCCCGCGGGCGAAGGACCCGAACAGGATGACCTTGAGCGGGCGGAACTCCCGCCCGATCGCCGCGGCGACCTCCCGGATGCGTTCCATGGAAACCATGACGGCCTCCGTACCCTCCGAATCTACCATGGTTCGCCTGCCGCCTGCGTGCGACGGGGTCGCGCCGGGCGTTCGACGACCCGGGCCATCTCCGGGTTCCGGCCCGGACCCGGGAGACTACCAGCCCGGCGCGACCCATGGGATCTTCGTCCGGTAGCCGGGCAGCTCGGCCGCCGGCGCCGGCGCAGGAACGGGGACAGTGGTCAGGACCTTGCGGCACCGGACCGGCGTCGTTCGGCGCCGGCCATCCCGCCGTCGCGCCCCGAGCTCGATGGACGGAACCCGAGGGTGTTGTTGCGGTTGCCCGGGCTGTTGTTGTTGCGGTTCGCAGACCGGGCGTTCCCGGCGTCGTTGTTCCAGGAGCCGCCACGTTTCACCCGGTTCGAGCCCGTGCCGCCCCCGCACCTCCCTTCGGGCGCCGCCGCTCCCGCGAGCAGCGAGCGCCGCAATCCGAGCGTGTCCGCGTGTGCGGCGTGTCCGACCACGCTCCGCGCGGAGTCCCCCGCATGACAGTCCTCGCGGTCTCCGGGGTCGCAGCGGTCGCCGAGGTCGTACATCCGCCGCAGGAACCGGCGCCTCCGCGCCCCGTCCAGGCGGGTCGTCCCCGGCCAGATCCGGAAGCCCAGGAACGGCACGCCCTCCGACACCGGCGCGACCACGGTCGCTTCCGACTTCAACGCGAGCCCGAGTACCCCCTCGACGAACCCGCGGACCGCCGCCTCCCACGCCCACGCCTCGGGCTTGCTCGCGCCGAGCAGGAGGCAGTCGTCCATGTACCGGACGTACCCGCGCACGCGCAGGCGTTCCTTCACCAGGTGGTCCAGCGGCGCCAGGTAGAGGTTCGCGAGGTGCTGGCTGGTCAGGTTGCCGATCGGCAGCCCGCGGCCGGGCTCGGACCCGGGTGCCCCGTGGTCCACGATCAGGTCCACGAGGCGCAGCACGGCGGGATCCTTCACGAGCCGCCGCACCCGGACCTTCAGGCTCGCGTGCGGGATCGTCTCGAAGAACTTCCGGACGTCGAGCTTCAGGAAATACGGCCACTTCCGCGTGAACTCGCGCGCCCGGCGGACCGCCGCGTGCGACCCCTTTCCCGGCCGGCATGCGTAGCTGTCGAAGATCGCGACGCGCTCGAACACCGGCTCGAGTACCGTGCAGAGCGCGTGGTGCACCACCCGGTCCCGCATGTCCGCCGCGGAGATCGCCCGCGGCTTCGGGTCCGAGACCGTGAACGTACGATACGGCCGCGGCCGGTACGTCCCGTCCAGCAGCTCGCGCTGCAAGGCCAGGACCTCCGTCTCCAGGTCGAACAGCAGCCGGGCACAGGCGGGCTTTCGCCGCCGCCCGCGCACCGCGGCCCGCGCCGCGGCGCACAGGGCGTGGAAGTCCACGACCTGCTCGAACAGGCAACCCACCCGCCTCACGGCCGCGCCTGCTGCTTCAGCCAGCCCCCGACCATCCGGCCCGCCTCGTCCAGGGCGCGCGCCACGTGCTCGTAACCCTTGTGGTCGAGGTGGGCGTCCTCGTGACAGACCCGCGCGACCACCCGGATCTTCCCCC
>VGRB01000568.1 GCA_016875475.1 Deltaproteobacteria bacterium | reverse complement strand
TTTTCGGACCAGAGCGCGCTCGACCCGCTCGCCGTCGCCGCGGCGCGCGCGTTCGAGTTCCGGCCGGCGACCGTGGACGGCACGCCCGCGGCCGTGGCCGTGACCTACCGATACGCGTTCGACGTGCGCCCCCGCGAGCGCGCCGTGGTCCACGTGTTCCGCGTCCGCGAGAAGGGCACGCGCGACCCGGTGGACGGCGTCACCGGGATCGTCGAGGAGAACGGGAAGACGTTCACGGCGCGCGCCGGCCGCGTCGAGGTGGCCGACCTCCCCCCCGGGACGTACACGTTCTACGTGCCCGAGGAGGAGTTCCTGGAGGAGCGCGCGACGTTCGAGGTGAAGGCCGCCGCCCGGGGCGCGTCCGGCGCCGCGGGCACGCCCGGCACGTCGGACCTGTGGCTCGAGCGGCGGACCGGCGCGGCGCGGCAGACCGTGATCCGCGCGCCGAAGGAGGCCCGCTACGTGGCGCGACAGACGCTCGAGGCGAGCGAGCTGCGGCGCCTGCCCGGGTCCGGCGGCGACCCCCTCAAGATGATCGAGAACCTCCCCGGCGTGGGCCGCGCGGCGTTCGGCGGCGGCACGACCATCATCTACGGGAGCCACTTCCTCGACAGCCAGGTCCTGCTGGACTCGCTCCCGATGTGGTGGTTCTTCCACTTCGGCGGGCTGTACTCGACGATCCACCCGGACTTCATCGATCGGATCGACTACATCCCCGCGGGCTTCGACGCGTCGTACGGGTTCGCGACCGGCGGGATCGTGGACGTGAAGCTGAAGGACGCGCCGCTGACGGGCCTGCACGGGTCCGCGGACGTCAACTTCGTGCACGCGGGGGGGTTGATCGGGTTCCCGTACTCGAAGGACGGGGACTTGCAGGTCGCGTTCCGCCGCAGCTACGTGGACGCGCTGGTCGCGGCGGTCTGGCCGTCGGGCGACTCCACGCTCGCGACCGCGCCCCGCTACTACGACTACCAGGTCCGCTGGCAGCACCGGTTCGGCAGGCGCCACCGCGTGTCGCTCTTCGTCAACGGCAGCGACGACGCGCTCGAGGTCGTCAACAAGCACCCGGACATGGACGACCCGATGTTCGTCGGGTCGCTCGGGCTGACGACGTGGATCCACGGCGCGCAGTTCCGCTGGGACGCCGAGCCGACCCCTGCCGTCAGGAACTCGCTCGCGGTCAAGGGGCTCGCGGTCGGGTTCGGGTTCGACCTGTTCCAGGCCATCGAGATGGACGTGATCCAGGCGCCGGTCCACGTGCGCGACCAGCTCTCGTGGCGGATCTCGGACCGCCTGCGCCTGCACGCCGGCCTGGACGGGATCCTGTCGTACGCGCGGTTCGACGTCACCGCGCCGCAGGTGCCGGGGCCGGGGTCCGGCGACATGGCGGTCAGCACGCTCGAGATCATCCGGTCGCGCGACACGATCCGCGTGTATGCCGCGGCGCCGTTCCTGTCGCTGGAGTGGGACGCGTTCCCGTGGTGGACGATCGTGCCGTCGGTCCGCGGCACCGTCGTATTCGGCGACTGGGTGGACGGGTGGTTCGAGCCGCGCCTGTCGAACCGCTTCCCGGTCGGGCACGGGGTGACGCTGAAGCTCGCGGGCGGGCTGTACGGCCAGGCGCCGCCGCCCTACACGTTCACGAAGGAGTTCGGGGGGCGGCACGTCGGCCCCGAGTACGCGACGCACGCCCTGCTCGGCGCCGAGTGGACCCCGATCGAGCGCGTGACCGTGACCGCGGACATGTTCTTCAAGTGGATGTTCGACCTGGCGGAGCCGTCGAAGGACCGCACCGAGCGCTACACCAACGAGGGCAAGGGGCGCGCGTACGGCGGCGACGTGATGGTCCGGGTGAACCCGGGCGGGCCGCTGTTCGGGTGGCTCGCGTACACGTACGTGGTCGCGGAGCGCTGGGACCCGGAGCAGGGGCTGTGGCGCCCCGGCGACTTCGACACCCGGCACACGCTGAACGTGGTCGCGTCGTACGAGCTGCCGCGCCACTGGACGGTCGGCGCGCGCTTCCGGCTCGCGTCGGGCTATCCCTACACGCCGATCGCGTCGTCCGTGCTCGACTCCGACGCCGGCCGCTACGCGCCGATCCCGAGCGTGCTCAGGAACTCCGCGCGCCTCCCCCTGTTCCACCAGCTCGACGTGCGAATCGACAAGGAGTGGGTGTTCCGGTCGTGGAAGCTCGGCGCGTACCTCGAGGTCCAGAACGCCTACTACAACGCGAACGCCGAGGGCGTGGCGTACAACTACGACTACTCGAAATCGGCGTATGTCCGGGGACTTCCGATCCTCCCGGTGTTCGGGATCAAGGGGGAGTTCTGATCGCGTGACGGGTTGACGCGACACACCCCGATCCGGTAGAGTCCACCCCGTTCCGAAGGGGGTTCCCGGACCCTTCTTCGCCTACCGAATCCTGAAACGAGGTGGCCGGCCATGACCCGAAGCAGCGGCTCGATCCTGACGATCCACGCGGTCCTCGCGATCCTCAGGCACGCTCGCGGGCACGCTCGCGCTCGCGGGCGACGCGGCGGCGGCGG
>VGRB01000567.1 GCA_016875475.1 Deltaproteobacteria bacterium | reverse complement strand
GGGGGCGCGAACGCGACCCGGATCCCGAGCATGCCGATGCTGGTGACCATGACGCCGCCGAACGGGTCGCGGGGGATGGTCGGCAGGCGCAGGTTCAGGCGGTAGGTCAGCCAGCCGGTCAGCTTCAGGATCGGGCGCAGCAGCCAGCCCGGCAGCTTCATGAACAGGCTGCGCGTGCTCGCCATCTCGCCGTCGCGCTTCTCGCGGACCGCCAGCGCGCCGTCGCGCAGCTCTCGCGCGATGTCCTCGACCCGCTTGGTGTCCGCGTGCCTGACCGTCGCGCCGGACAGGTCGGCGTCGCGGCCGCCATCGACCGGCATGGCGACCT
Source organism: Deltaproteobacteria bacterium (assembly GCA_016875475.1). Classification (GTDB taxonomy): domain Bacteria; phylum Myxococcota_A; class UBA9042; order DTJE01; family DTJE01; genus VGRB01. The sequence continues at coordinate 2,245 of VGRB01000567.1, read as the reverse complement.
GGTGGAACACGTCCACGTCGCGCCGCTGCCAGATCCGGTGGCCGCGCACGAGCACGTTGGCCTCCGGATGCCGGCGGAACGTCAGCGCGATCGATCGCGTCACCGCGTGCGTGAGCGTGCACTTCACGCCGCTCGCCTCGGACCGCCGCTGCAGCCAGTCGAGCAGCGGCCCGACGTCGATGTCGAGCCACCCGTAGATGGTCGGGTCGTCCGGCTCCCGCCACGTGTTGAGCGAGAGCTTGCGCCAGACGGTCCAGCGCGCGGGCCAGCTTCCCGGGACGTTCGGCATCTCGACCCCCTCGTGCCGCATTGCGCGGCGACGGAGGGGATTGTAGATCGGCGGGAACCGGGATCACAGCGCCCCGGCCGGTCCACGATCGCGGTTCTGCTCGCCTGCGGCCCCTTCTCCCCGTCGGCCTCGAGGAAGCGCACGCCCGGCCCCGATCTCGCGCCGCTCGAGAACCGTTGAACCCCGGCCCCCCGTTCCGATCCCCTCCGTTCGCCCGGATGAGGGCGCTGCCGGAGGAGGTCCCGATGAGACGTCCGTTCGCCGTCCTGCTGCTCGCGTGCGCATGTTCCCTGGGAGGCGGCGCCGGCTCCGACGCGGCCCTGGCGACCGACGGCAGCGGCGGCGACGGCACCGGCGGCCCGGACTCGACGCCCGAGGGCGGCGGGTGCGTGCCCGACTGCGAGGGCAAGGGGTGCGGTGACGACGGGTGCGGCGGGACGTGCGGCAAGTGCCCGAACGGCATGGTCTGCAACGAGTTCCTGGGCCGGTGCATGGGCGAGTGCAAGCCCGCGTGCGGCGGCCGCGAGTGCGGGGACGACGGGTGCGGCGGGTCGTGCGGCTCGTGCGGCGCGGGCACGGTCTGCGACGACGGGCCCGGTGCGTGCGTGGCCGGGTGTACGCCGTCCTGCGCCGGCAAGGACTGCGGCGACGACGGGTGCGGCGGCGGTTGCGGGACGTGCCCGCTCGACAAGCAGTGCAGCGCGTCGAAGTGCGTGGCCGCGGCCTCGTGCCACAACGGCAAGAAGGACGGCGGCGAGAGCGACGTGGACTGCGGCGGCGGGTGCGACGCGTGCCAGTACGGGATGGCCTGCGGCAGCGGCGCGGACTGCAAGTCCGGCCTGTGCGACGGCGGGTTCTGCGGGAGCCCGCCGTCCTGCTCGAACAGCACGCAGGACGGCCTCGAGACGGACCGGGACTGCGGCGGCAAGGACTGCCCGCCGTGCACGAACGGGCAGGCCTGCTTCCAGCACTCGGACTGCCTGTCCTCGACCTGCACCGGGTCGCGTTGCACCGAGCCGTCCTGCTTCGACAACGTGTGGAACCAGGGCGAGGTCGACACGGACTGCGCCGGGCCGTGCCAGGCGCGCTGCCCGGACGGGGCGCGGTGCGTCGGATCGAACGACTGCCGGGGCAAGAGCTGCGTGGACGGGACCTGCTGCAAGCAGAACGCGTGCGGCACGTGCGGCGACACGCCGGCCGAGGTCTGCAACGGGAAGGACGACGACTGCGACGGCTCCGCGGACGAGCCCGCCGAGGTCGGCGCGGGCGGCCCGTGCCCGAAGCAGACGGGCGTGTGCAAGGGGTCGCAGAAGTCCTGCCACGGCGCCCAGGGCTGGGCGTGCACGGCCGCGACGTACGGCGCGCACGCGGGCGCCTACCAGGCCGACGAGACGAAGTGCGACTCGCTCGACAACGACTGCGACGGCCAGACCGACGAGGCGCCGCTCTGCTCGTGCAACCCATCGTGCACGAACAAGAAGTGCGGCGACGACGGGTGCGGCGGGTCGTGCGGCTCGTGCCCGGCGGGCGACCAGTGCCTCGGCGGCCAGTGCGTGGGGGGGGCCGCCTGCGGCGCGAACCCCGCGAAGACGTGCAAGGGCAAGTGCGGCGGCGCGGGCACGGGCGGGTGCCAGTGCGACGCTCTGTGCGCCTTCGTCGGCGGCTGCTGCCCCGACTTCAACGACTGCTGCGACGTGTGCCAGCCCTCCTGCTCCGGCAGGGAGTGCGGGAACGACGGCTGCGGCGGGTCCTGCGGCACGTGCGCGTCCGGCGAGACGTGCAGCGGCGGCCAGTGCGTTGGCGGCGGCGGGTGCGGGGCGAACCAGAGCCTGACGTGCAAGGGCGCGTGCGGCGGGCAGGGCGTGGGCTGCTGGTGCGACTCCGCGTGCATCAGCAAGGGCGACTGCTGCCCGGACCGCGTGGACTGCTGCGGATCCTGCAAGCCGGACTGCGGCG
>VGRB01000566.1 GCA_016875475.1 Deltaproteobacteria bacterium | reverse complement strand
TTTTTGCGGCGCATCGGCCGGTTGACACGGTGCCGCTCGATTCGTGATGATCCCCCCACCTGGAGGGGCGACATGACGCGGATCGTGACGGTGCCGGTGCTCGTCCTGGCGCTTGCGTGCTCCGAGGGAGTGGAGACCGGCGACGCGACCGTGACGGACGCGGCGCAGGACGCGGCGCAGGACGCGGCGACCGAGGCCGCGCCGGACCCGGCACCCGATACCGCGCCCCCGGCCGACCTCCCACCCGCGGACCTGCCGCCGGCCGATCCGGCGCCGATCGACACGACCGCGCCCGACGCGCCGCCCGCCGACGCGCCGCCCGCCGACGCGCCGCCGCCCGACGTGCAGTGCGCCGGGCCGGAGACGCACTTCCCCGCGTTCGACAAGGCGTGCGCGGCGGACGGGGACTGCGCGCTCGTGTTCCACACGACGGACTGCTGCGGGTCGGAGGCCGCGCTCGGGATCCGCGCGGACCAGGTCTCGGCCTTCGGCGAGGCCGAGGCCACGTGCGACTCCCAGTACCCTCCCTGCGACTGCCCCTCGGGCCTGACGATTGCGGAGGACGGCAAGACCGGCTCCAGCCCGGCGGCGTTCGGCGTGGCATGCGCGGCGGGCAAGTGCACCAGCTTCGTGAAGCCCGGCTGCCCGGAACTGGCGGCCGCGTTCTTCGCGGACGTCCACGACCTCGCGTGGTGCACGGGGCCCGACCAGTGCGGGCGCGTCCAGAGCCCGATCTGCGTGGACCACCAGGGCTGCGGCGGCGTCATGGTCAACGAGGCGGCCGACTGGACGGATGCCAACGCGATCCTCGCGAAGCACACGGCGCAGGGCTGCCCCGCGGTCGACGAGACCTGCGAGTGCCCGAAGCCGAACGACGCGTCGTTCGGGTGCAACGAGGGCCGCTGCGTCGCGTGCGAGAAGGCGTGCCCGCAGGGCTGCGGCTGCAAGCGCGACGGCCTCGGCTGCCCGACCGGCGAGTGCGAGCCCGAGGCGTGCCCCGGGATCGAGGCGCAGATCGCGGCCAAGGTCGGGGAAACGGGCGCCTGCGCGGCCAACGACGGCTGCATCCTGGTCGAGATGGGGCCGATCTGCGGATCCATGAGCTGCCGCCAGACGTCGATCCCCGCGGATGCGCCCGATGCCGTGAAGACCGCGCTGTACGACCTCGGCGCGCAGGGCATGTCCGCCGGGTGCAGCGGCTTCCACTGCGGCTGCGGTCCGCTCGGCGTGCCGCTCTGCATCGACCAGGAGTGCAGGCTCTGCCCCCCCGATTGCTCGGGGTCCTGCGCCGGCCTCCTGACGGCCGCGAAGGCGTTCGCCGAGGACGCCCGCGGATGCTGGACCGCGGGCGAGTGCGCGGTCCCCGACGTGTGCACGACGTGCGGCATCGCGGTCCGCAAGTGGGCTGCCGAGAAGGAGTTCAAGGTCCTGGACGCCGCCGTCGCCCAGGCTTGCGGCCCCCTGTGCACGGACACATGTCCGCTCCCGCCGCAGCCCTACAAGGCCGCGTGCGTGTCCGGGACGTGCGAGCGGCTCCCGTTCGGGGGGGAGTGCGAGGCGATCCACGCGGCCTTCGACGCGGTCGCCGCGTCGTCGGCGTCGCTGGCCTGCGCCACGGAGGCCGACTGCGCCGCGACCACGTTCACCGGATCGCCCTTCTGCACCACCGAGTGCGCCTGCGCGACGATCACGAACCAGGCCACCGTGCACGCACTGAAGGTGCTGGCCGACGAGTACGCGCTCCTCGGCTGCCCGTCCGAGCCGTGCTTCTGCACCAAGTGCATGACCCAGGTGCAGTGCCTGGACGGGAAGTGCTCCCCCTGACCCCGGACCTCGCGCGCCGCCTTGCCTCCCCCACGGTCGCGTGGCGTACCATTCCCGCGGAGGTGGCGATGTCGCGCGCACGCGTCCCGATCCCCGTCCTTTCCGTCGTCGCGAGCATCGTGGCCGCATCTGCGCGAGCCGCGCCGCCACTGACCGCGGACGACTTCGCGCCGGTCTTCGACGACGCGCGGGTGACCCGCGCCCTGGATCGCCTGGCCGGCGGCGACGCGGCCGGAGCGCGCGAGCGCCTGCTCGCGATCGGCCAGGACGGGAAGCCGGTGGCGCACCTCGAGCGGGTCCGCTTCCTGCTCGGCCTCGCGTGCGTCCGCTCGCAGGACTGGCTCGGCGCGGTCGCGGTCCTCGACAGGCTCGACGAGGCGGTCCCCGCCGTCGCGGACCGCGTGCTCCTCCTGCGCGGGCAGGCCCTCGCCGGGCTCGGGCGGAACGACGAGGCGGTCGAGGCCCTCGCGCGGGTGCCCCGCTCGTCCGCGGTCGGCGTGGCGGCCCTGCGCGCGCGGGGAGACGCCCTGGTCGCTGCCGGACGGAACGCGGACGCCGCCGCGGCCTTCGGGGACCTCGTGGCCGCCGGGCGCAAGGACCCGGAGACCGTCGGCAAGCTCGCGGCCGCGCTCCTGGCCGCCGGACGCCGTGACGAGGCGATCCAACTCCTCCGCAGGGCGTACTTCGAGTCCCCGGGTCCCGGCCGGACGGCGTACCGGAGGGTGCTGTCCGATCTCGGGGCCTCCCCCGAAAC
>VGRB01000565.1 GCA_016875475.1 Deltaproteobacteria bacterium | reverse complement strand
TGGCGCAGGACCAGTGTAAACACGCAGCCGAGCCCGTCTGTCCGCGGGTGGCGGCTCGTGCGACACTGGCCGCAGCCGAGGTCCGCCCTACGCCGGCGTCTTCCAGTTCCAGGGCAACAGGTCGTCGACCGTGACGCCGGGCTCGTTCACGCGGACGATGACGTCCGCCAGGTAGCGCCGGGGCTCGACCCCGTGGAGCTGGCAGGTGGCGACGATGGTCAGCAGCATGGCGAGGTTCTGGCCTGCCTCGTCGTGGCCGACGAACAGTGCATTCTTTCTGAGGAGGGCCACGATCCTGAGCGCCCGCTCGCTCACGTTGTTGTCCACGGCCACCTTGGGGTCGGTCAAGAACACCCGGAGCGCAGCCTCCTGGTTGACCGTGTAGGCCAGCGCCTCGCCGAGCGTGGACCTTGGCCCCGCCCGGCCCTGGGCGTCTCGGAGGAGCTCGAAGATGCGGTCGACGACGGGGCGGGACTCGGCCTGGCGCAGGGCCAGGTGCGCGTCGGTGCCGTAGATGCCGCGGTCGGCGGCGGCGACCTCGACGTCGAAGAGCTTGCCGATCTCGTCGAGGATCGGGTCGACGACGTGCCCGTGGCTCTCGCGGCACTCGAAGAGCTTCGCCCGGCCGTGCGACCAGCACCCGGCCCGTCGTCGCTTCTCGGGGACGGTGACAGTGTTGTAGCCGCTGTACCCGTCCACCTGGAGGACACCGCCGCTCTTCCCGAGCACCCGGTCCGGGACCTTCGCCGCCCGGGTGGGGTCGAAGGTGAAGAAGATGGCGGCCGGGATGATGAACGTCCACATCCAGCCCTTGCGCGTCCCACCCTTCTCCAGGACCGGCTGGGTGGTCTCGTCGGCACAGACGTGCGCCGCTTCGGGCACCGCGGCGCCGATCGCCTTGTAGATGGGCTCGACCTGGTCGGCGACGCGGTGGAACATCGCCCCGAGCTGGGTCGGGTTGACCTGGCAGCCCTCCCGCGCGAGGGCCTTGGCCTGCCGGTGCAGGGGCATCGCGTCGCAGGTCTTGGCGACGACGACCTGCGCGTGGAAGTTCGGCCCGTACAGCCCGCCCTCGCGCACCTGGGGAGGTGGCGGCGCGGTGATGACACACTCGCCACAGGCGCACGCCAGCTTCTCCCGCACCCAGCGGATGCGGACGGTGCGCGCGGGGATGAACTCGACCTGCTCGCTGACGTCGCCCTCCCCGAGCGGGCGCATGTCCGTCCCCCCGCACGCGCGACAGACCCGATCCTCGTCGGGGACCGGGATGGTCTTCTCGACGACCGGCAGCTCGGCGCGCTTCTTCCGGCTCTTCTCCCGCGCCTCCTGCCGGGCCTCCTCGCGCTCCTCGGGTGTGCGCTTGGACGCCGCCCGCTTCCTCGCCTCCCGCTTGGGGTCGGGGACGTGCTCGGACTTTCGCCCGTAGATCGTGCGGAGAAGCTGTTCGATGCGCGCGTCTTTGCGCGCCAGCTCCAGCTGGAGGCCCTCGATCAGCGCCCGGAGCACCAGCACGATCGGGGCGACGACGGCGCGCACCGACGGGTCGAGGTCGGCGAGGACGCGGTCGATGTCGGAGAGGCTGGACACGTCAACATCGGACCACGCCTACACGGCCGCGTCGATCCCTCTCGACGCTGGACTCCAGCCTTTGGGTTTTCGAACCTTTTGAATGTCGATGCCGTCCAGCATCATCGCGAGGTCGGTCGCGTCGATCGCCACGGCGCGCGCGCCCGGCGCGCGGGCGGGGAACTTGAAATGACCGGCCTCGAGTCGCTTGAAGAGGATGACGAACCCGCCGCGCGACCATGTCAGCGCCTTCAGGTGCGTCATGCGACGCGACAGGAAGACGAAGACGTGGCCGCTGTACACGTCCAGGCCGTTGGCCTCCACCCACCCCGCGAGTGCGTCGAAGCCTTTGCGGATGTCCACCGGCTCGGCGCAGACGTAGATGCGCGTCGACGAGGGGACGTTCAGCATCGCCCCAGCTCCGCCGCCAGCTCGGCCACCCAGCGCGCGGGCGGCAGCGTGTCGAGGTGCAGTTCGGCGCCGCCCGGCAGCACCAGGCGCGCGCCCGGGTGCGCGACCGGCGCGGCGGCGACCGTGGCCACCGGCACGACCTCGAGCATCGCCGGGACCGACGCATCGCGTTCACCGCGTCCGGCCACGTCCAGCCGCCCCTCCCGCTCGCGCGCCTTGTTCCAGCGGGCGCGGCAGAGGTCCGAGCAGAACCGCGCCCCCTCGCGACGCCCCCCCATCGGTGCGCGGCACTCCGGGTGCGCGCAACGCCTCACGGCGGGCGACGTGCCCTTGCCCAGGCCCGCGAGCCACTTCGACATCGTGCCCTGCGCGACGCCGACGGCATCGGCGTACTGCCGCTGCGTGCCCCGCCACTCGCGGTAGCCCTCCACGAGCGCGGCGCGCTCCTCGGGGGTGTAGGTCCTGGACGCCGCCTGCATGGATCGCCTCGGGGTGCACCCGCAGCATCGCCGGGCGCCCGGCGTCACCTCAAGACGGGGTCTGCTGCGTGCTTACTTCTGGCCGGTGGTTTCCAGAAACTCTGGCCGCATCTGAACCCGGCATG
>VGRB01000564.1 GCA_016875475.1 Deltaproteobacteria bacterium | reverse complement strand
TAGCACTCGGGTCCGGGAGGGGCAATCGGCGCCGTCCGTGTCATGACTCCCTCCTGTCGGCGCAGTGGGGCCCTAGTAGGGCGTCGCGGCTGTCCCGGAAGGCGTCCAGGAGCTGGTCGATCTCGCCGGCGGTGTGCTCTGAAGAGACGCAGAGCCGGATCCGCTCCTGCCCGCGTGGCACCGCGGGGGCGAGGACGCCGCCGGCCAGGATCCCACGCGCGCGGAGCAGCGCTGTGGCACGCAGGGTGGTCGCCGTGTCGCCCAGGATGACCGGGATGATGTACGTCGTGCTGGAACCGATGTCGTAGCCCATCTCCCGGAGCTCGTCCCGGACGCGCGCGGCGTTCGTGCGCAGCCGCCGGCGTCGCACGTCGCCGTCCGGGCCGGACATCAGCCGGAGCGCGGCGTGCGCGGCCGCGCACGTGCTGGCCGGCGGGCTGGTCGAGAACCAGAACGGACGCGCGGCGAGCATGTACGCCGCGACGCAGCCGCGGCTCCCGGCGACGTACCCGCCCGCAGCGCCGGCGGCCTTGCTCGTGGTCCCGACGACGGTGATCCCGGTCCGGTCCACCCCGTCGACCTGCCAGCCGCCGGGTCCCTCTCCGGCCAGCGTACTGTGGGCGGCGTCCACGATGATGGATGCCCCGTGGCGCTGCGCGACCCGGAGCACCCGGGGCGCGACCTCGTCGCCCGACATTGAGTAGACGCTCTCCACCCAAACCGAAGGCCGACCGCACCGCTCGGCCTCGTGAAGCCGCTCTTCGAGGTCCTCGGCGTCGTTGTGTCGGAACACCTCGACGGCCGCTCGCCCGGCCCGGCAGCCGTCGATCGCGCTGGCGTGGAGCAGCTCATCCGCGAGGACCGGGGCGCCGCCGTGCATCATGCCCACCGCGACATTGGCGTCGTAGCCCGCGCCGAAGAAGAGCGACGCGTCGGCGTGCTCGTACTCGGCGATCGCAACCTCGAGCTGCTCGTGGCTGGCCGTGGTACCGCAGACCAGGCGGCTCCCCCCGGTGCCGGCGCCGGCATCCAGGAGCGCGTTCATGGCGGCCTCGACCAGGCGCGGGCTCACGCTCGCCCCCAGGTAGTCCGCGCTGTCGAACGCGACGTACTCGCGCTGGCCGCCGTCGACGGTGACGCGGGTCGCGCTGAGGTCCGGGACCGGGAGCCTCGTGCCGCCGACCTCCACCTCGGACGCGGTACCGAGGCGCACCCGCCGTCGCGGGCTCAGCCAGAAGAAGAGCCCGGCGCACTGCAGGTCCCTCGCCAGGGTCACCACGCCCTCGGCGCGCATGTGCGGCCCGGTGAGAAGGGCCGGGTCGAAAGCTCCGATCTGCGTCATCCCCATACCGCCTCCCGCGGGCCGGCTCCACCCGGCCCCACATCCAGGAAACGGCGGGCGGGCGCAGATCGTGACGCGTCACGGATCCTGCGCGCCGGGCGTTGATCTCGTAGACGGCCTGCGGAGGATACGGAGCGTATGAAACGAACGATAGCATGGGAGGGAAGGACCTGGGTGCATATGGGGGCACCGGGGTTCTTCGGGCGGCGCCGCGATCACTTCTCACAGGAGATGGACGCGCGGTACGGGCAAGGCGGCTGGGCCGTAGTTTGGGAGATCGACGGCAGCATCTGCGAGCGCCGGGAGGCCCTCGCGCACTATGAGGACGCCTACGTCGAGTTCCTGCGCGCGCACCCCGACGTGCTTGAGACGCTCGTGACCGAGGCACGAGACGTCTGGGATACCGCCATGAGCAACGTCCGCTCGGGGCTCGACTACGACGTTCAGGAAACGCACGGCAACCACTTCGAGGACATCGCGGTGCGGAGGGCCGTGCTGCGACTGGGCGAGACGTTCAAGGGCGAGCGGCTGATCCGGACGCGCGCAGTCGACGAGGCGACAGGCATCCACCTCTCGCCCGGAGTGATCCCGTTCCACCGCCCGGAGCTGGTCCCGCGACGGCGCGCGCAGGGCTGGTTTCGGCAGGGCAGCGTGGAGGAGTTCTACCAGTCGACCAAGCTTCTGATCGTTGAGGAAGAGGCCCTCCAACGGGCCGACTCACCGGAACGCCGTCGCGGCCCGGAGTCGCGCGCGCCGGCGCCGGAGCCCGTGCCCAGCCGCATCGCGCCCGGCGCCTTCGTCACCTTCGAGGGGCGCGAGTGGGTCAACCGGGGGAGCCCGGGCTTCAGCGGCGGCGACCGCGACGCCGACTGCGCCCGCTACGACCGGCGCCTTGGGCCCACCGAGTGGCGGCTCCTGTGGCAGGCGGCCGGACGGTTGATCTCCCGGACCGAGGCGCTCGCGCACGTCGAGAACGCCTACGTGGCCTGGCTCGCCGGCAACCCGGAGCGGCTCGACTGGCTCGTCGCCGTCGCCTCCGACGTGCGCGAAGAGTCCGACGAGGATGCCGAACGCTCCGGCGTCATCCGTAGGGCCGTAAGGCGGCTGGGACGCGACTTCGGCGGCGGGACCGTCCTGTCCGTCCGAGGCCCCGGGGACGAAGCGGGCTTCCTGTCGCCGTGGGTGTTGCCGTTCCACCGGCCGCAGCTCATAGTGCCGGCGCCCGTGCAGGGCAACCGCCG
>VGRB01000563.1 GCA_016875475.1 Deltaproteobacteria bacterium | reverse complement strand
CATGACGCCCGGGTCCTCCCCGGCCTCGGGGCCCGGGTCGGGCACGCCGTATGCGTCCATCGGGCCCGGATCGATCCCCGGGTCCGGCGCCATGTACGGCGGCACCACACCCGGGTCGTCCTCGGTCTCGGGGCCGGGATCGGGCACGCCGTAGAGGTCTGCCGGGCCGGGGTCGTATTGCGTGTCCGGCGCCATGTACGGCGGGACCACGCCCGGGTCGGCGACCTCGGCGGCGACGTCCTTCTGCGCGCCCCCGCCGCCCCCCTCGTCGCAGCCCGGGCTGAGCGCGAGCCCGACGCCCGCGGCCATGCCGGCGGCCACGCGGCGGTCAAGCCGATCGCAGATCGCCCGGATGATCTCCCGGATTTCCAGCTCCGACATGACCTTCCTCCCGACCCCACCCGGACCGGATTGTCCGGTTTCCGCCCCCGCCGCGTCAACCCGCGCAAGCGACGGCGTACGAGACGACGAACTCAATACCGGGCTGCGGGGAGCAGGGGCCGTCCGGGTCGAAGATCACGCTGTTGGTGAGCGCGTCGAAGACCCACCCGGACTCGCACGGCGCCCCTTCGACCGTCACGCGCACCGTGCCGGGGACCGGCGCCTCGGACAGGTAGAACTGCACCGGCAGGCCGAAGACCTCGGCCTCGATCCCGTCGAACAGCGGCGCGAGGTCCGCCTCGCAGAACGACATGAACGCGCCGCCCGTCGAGACGACGACCTGGCACGTGTCCGCGCCCTCGTCCCGGGGCGCGCACGGCACCTCGAAGCACAGGGGCTGGCTCACGCCCACGACCGCGGGCAGCGGGGGGATCGCGGCCAGCTCGACCTCGGGCGTGCAGCCGGGCGCGAGGTCCACGTCGTCCACCGCGTGCGCGGGCCCTTCCTGGAGACGCAAGGATGCATCTCGACCCCCTTCACGGGAAGCGGCCCGATTCCACCGGATCCGGGGAGTGCTCCGTACGATTCCCCCAATCCCGCTGGGGGGCCAAGGGAAGCGGGCCACCCCGCTTGCGCGGCCGCCTTGCGGCCGCCGAGCGCTCCGCGCCACGGCGCGGATCGCCCGAGCTACAATCGCGCCGGACCCGCCGCGAGGAGCGCCTCCATGTCCGACAGCCCCACCGGCCGCGACGGCACGACCCGCGACGCCGCCCCCGCGGCCGACCCCGACGCCGAGATCCGCGCCATCGAGGCCGGGTACGCCCGCGGGCGGAGGCGCAAGCGCATCGTCGCGATCGTGCTCGTCGCGGTGCTCGCGGCCGTGATCGCGGTGCTCGCGGTCGGGATCGTCGCGCAGCGCCCGACCGAAGCGACCGCGCTGACCCGGCTGGTCACGGACACGCTGCCGCGCCTGGAGATGACCTGGTTCGACACGCGCGCGCTCGGCATGGACGGCAGCGACCTGTCGAACTCGCAGGCGGCGTTCCGCAAGGCCGCGGACGCCTTCGTCGCCGAGGCGGCGGACGTCGAGGAGACGCTCGAGGCGCCCGCGAAGGGGCTCGTCGCGTGGATGGAGGCGGTGCCGCGCAACCGCGCGGTGGACGTCAAGACGGACCAGGCCAAGGCCGCGCTCGGCGCGTGGAACGACGCGCTCGCGACGCTCTCGCCGCGCTACTTCGTGGAGGCGGAGCCGTTCCGCGGCGTGCTCGACCAGCGCGCGGCCGTGATCGCGGCGATGCTGCTCGTCTACGAGGTCCTCGGGGTCCAGTGCTACCTGGACTCGTCGGGCGGCGCGGCGTTCCCGGTCCGGGGGGTCCGTCGCGTGGATCCGCTCCCCGCGACGAGCCTGCGCGAAGGCTACGTCCGCCAGGACGACCTGTCCGCGGCGTTCGTGCTGCACGACGAGGCGACCCGCGACGCGGCGCGCGTGCTGCTGCCCGGCGTGGACGCGCCGGACCGCGTGTTCACGCTGCGGTTCGGCGACACGGTGCGCGGGGACCTCGCGGAGCCCTATTCGAAGCTGGTCCGGCGGGCCATCGACGAGCTGCGCGCGGGGTCCGGCGCCTCGCCGTCCGCGTTCGACCACGTGGCCCGCCTGCTGGCCCGGCGCCAGGCGCTCGCGAAGCGGATCGAGAAGAAGGCGGAGGACGCGGGCATCGCGACGCGGCTGAAGGTCCCGGGGGGGCTCATCTGGCCGCGGCCGTTCGCGAACCAGGTGCGCGGCTACAACGCGGAGCTGCGGGCGGCGGGCGAGGAGCTGCTCGCGACCGAGGACGATCTGGGCGAGCTGGAGAGGATCGCCCGCGACCTGTCCGAGGAGGAGCCCGCGCGCGCGGCGACCACGCTGTCGCGGTTCCTGTCGTCCGAGGTCGGGTTCCACGAGGCGCGTCACGTGGCGGACCTGAAGGCGGCACCACCCCTGTCGGCCTGCATCACCGAGCGCGTCTTCCTTCGCGACAACGACGAGCGCTTCCTGCGGGACGTCCAGGCCGAGGGGCGGGCGTTCCTGACGTCGCTGATTTCGGCGCCAGCGACCACGCACCTCCAGGCGCTCGACATGCTCGGGCACCTCTACCGCAAGCGCGGCAACGCCTACTTCTACGCGGTCCGCATCCTGCTGACCGGCGTCGCCTTCCCCCCCGGCGAGGCG
>VGRB01000562.1 GCA_016875475.1 Deltaproteobacteria bacterium | reverse complement strand
GGGGACGGAACCCGACGCCCCCCGCATCGACTCCCTCGAAGTCGAGGCGGATCCCGTTTCGCCGACCCACGCAGGCGTTGGTATCGGTTGACGAGTACGATCCTCCCTTCCAGATGACAGGCTGGTTGATCACCGTGTCGAATCCCGGGTCCACCGCCAAACCCTCGTGATGGTCGGCCTTCAAGGTCCCCGTGAACTCGACGACGTTCCCGATCACGTCGAGGAGCCCGAATGCGTTCGGCTCCTTCTGACCGACGGGATGTGGGCCGCAGCATGGCGGGCCCCTTGGGCCGGTGCCACCGATGGACGAGCAGTCCTTGCAGCCCTCGTAGCCGACCGCACTGTTCCCGCAGAACCAAGCCATCTTGGAGACGTCTTCCTCGGGTGCGCAGTTCGCGAGGCCCCACAGGGCGCAGCCGTTCGGGAAGCACGACGTGACACCGGCGCCCGCCGCCAGTTCGAACTCGGCCTCGCTCGGCAGGCGGTAGCCGCCGCAGTCGGGACCGACGAAGATCGCGCGTTCACACTCCAACTTCCATCCCTCCGCCGGGGAGTTGCAGCCCTCCAGCACATAGCACGGCTTGTACCCGCTCTTCTGGCTCGCGCGGTTCGCGAACGCCAGGACGTCGAAGAAGGTGCCCATGGACACCGGGCAGTCCGAGCCGCAAGCGGGGTACCGGGTCGGCGCCGTCGCCGTCCCCATCACCTCGAGCCATGCCTTCGTCGTCACCTCCGTCTGCATGATCTCGAAGCCCCGGGTCAGGACCACCGGGTGGCGGGGATACGAGTTCTCGTAGTTGACCCCTGGCCCGCCCCACTCCTTGCCCTCCCCGCCGTCGGGTCCGCCCATCACGAAGCTGACGCCACCCTGGACCCGGCACCAGCCGCCGGAGCAGTCCGCGAGCGGGACTGCCGCCTCGGCGGCCTCGCAGTCCAGTTTCTGCCTGTCGCAGAGGGAAGATGCGTCGGAGCACGGCCCGCAGATGCGCTCCATCGGTACGCAGGTGCGGGTCGTCTCGTCGCACAGCGTCCAGTGCTGGTCGCAGGACCACGGCGCCTTCGGGTCCCCCGTGTGGCACGGCGGACAGTATCCCCCGCAGCCATCCTGCCCGCACTCGCCCACGGCGCACGAGGGCTCGCAGACGCACGTCCCGGCGACGCACTCCGAGCGAGGGAAGGAACATTCACCGCATGACCCGCCGCACCCATCCGGTCCGCACGTCCAGTCTCCGCACTCCTCGACGCAGGGTGGGGCACTGTCCGCCTGGGGCTCGAGCTCCGATCCCGGGTCGTCCGGCCGACCGGTTTCGTCGGGCATCGGCTCCTCACCCGACCCCGAGCGCCCACAGCCCGTCGCCGTCGCTATAACGTGGACGGCGAGCGTGACAGCCAAACCCGCACGAACCATCGCGATCCGAGTCATCGTCACTGCCTCCCGACCGGCCCGCGTCGGAGCGCGGGAGAAACGCGCCGGTGCAGGTACCTACGGATCGCTCGCCGCCGTAGGAGCCGGCGACGATCGCCCATGCCGCCAAGCCGCCCGGCGTAAACGCTACCCGCGCTTGCCTCGCGGCCGCGAGCCGCGGACGAGCCAATCCTCAAGGTCACCGGGCCGCATACACGGACGACCGCTCCCGCCAGCTACGCTCAGGAGGGGCAGAGGGTGCTTCGCGTGCCACCTCTTCACGGTGCTGACAGAAACGTCCAGCGCCTCCGCGAATCTCTTCCATCCGACGTACAAGTGCCGGGCACCGGCACCTTCGTCCGTCCTATGGTCGGGCATCGCCATCTCTCGCCGGAACTGGCTGCAGGGTATCCTGATCGATTCTCCGATGCAATGGGCAGTGTCAGTCCGGAGCACCTGCACGACAAGTCCGTCGCGTTCAGGACGTGTCATTACGCGTCAGGAGCGGTCGCAGACGCATCGTCTTGACTCACAGACACGCGGAGATCGCGGTCCCGCGCCCCCCGACTCGCGGCAGGCTGAACTCGACCACGTTCCCGACCTCGTCGAGGAAAGCTAGCGACTGGCGCGCATCGGAGCCCAGGAATCACGCGCCGAGCCGCCACGTCCACGATTCCTCCCCAGCCACGGGGCCCCACCGCCCGGTTGCTGCGCAAACGACGCTCCCACTCATTGCGGGACGACAGGGTGCTGGCGAACCCATCTATGAGCCGAAAGGAACTTTCATCCCGCGAACGAAGTAGTGGGGCGAGTGTCGATGGGTCAGGCGCCGGGGTGTCGGAAGTGGTCGCGGGGTGCGCGGCGACAGTCGCGGGGAATGGATGGGAACGGACGGCGGACGAGTGCCTGGGCCCCGGGGGAGGGTCGTCGGGATGATCGGTTCGCCATCCGCACGCGGGGCGGTCAGCCCGGTTGCGGCGGCGTTCGTCAGATAGTGTCGGCGAAGCGTGGCGCCATCGGGAGCCGCGACCGCGCGTGCGGTCAAGGCGGGGCACGGGCCGGGTTGGACGGACCGGTGCAGTCGTCGTCGAAGAACGGCGGGTCGATGCCGTGGTCCGCGGATCCTTCTTCCGGCTCGTCGGCCACGCGGTAGCCCCAGGCGGGCTCGTCGCAGGGGCAGGCAGGC
>VGRB01000561.1 GCA_016875475.1 Deltaproteobacteria bacterium | reverse complement strand
AACACGGCCACACGGCCGCGGTGCACGACGCGCTGACCCGGGTCCCGGGCAGCTTCGACGAGACCGTCGCCGGCATCCGCAACGCGGTGGCGTTGAAGGCGCCCGCGCTCGATCTCGGCGTGAACGTGACCGTCGCCACGCAGAACGTCGGCCACCTCCCCGCGATCGCGGACCTCGCGTACGACCTCGGCGTGCGGAAGCTGAACCTCCAGCTCGTCACGCCGTTCGGCCGGGCCGGCCTGCGCGTGGTGCCGCCGATGGCGCACGCGGTCGAGTCGGTGCGCGAGGTGCTCGACCGCAACGCCGGCCGCATGACCGTGCACGTCGTGAACGCGCAGCCCTGCCTGTTCCCGGCCGGGTACGCGGGCAACGTCGCCGGCGACTACCAGAAGGTCGGCCGCACCATGGTGTTCGTGACCGAGGAGGAGGTGAACCTGTTCGGCTACCTCGCCTCGCGGCGGGTCCGGCGCGCCGAGTGCATCGAGTGCGCGCGGTCCGTGCTCTGCGAGGGGTTCTTCGACTTCACCGAGGAGGGCGAGCCCGATGCACCCGAGTCGTGACGCGGCCGCGCCTTCCCCGGACGCCCGCGCGCCGGACTTCGCGGACGTCATGGTCGACGTGATCCTCGGCTACGAGTGCAACGTCAAGTGCGACTACTGCTCGGTCGAGGACGCCATGCGGCCGCACAACATGACCACGGCCGAGGTCCTGCGCGAGCTTGCCCACGCCCGGTCGCTCGGGATCCGCAAGGCCGCGTTCGGCGGGGGGGAGCCGACCATCCGGCGCGACCTGCTGCCGATCGTGCGCTTCGGCCGCGACCGCGGCTTCGAGTCGGTCAAGGTGTCGTCGAACGGGCTGATGTACTCGTACGAGGCGTACGCGCGCGAGGCGGTCGAGGCGGGCGTGACGCAGTTCAACGTCTCGGTGATGGCGCACACGGACGCACTGTACGAGAGGATCCTGGGCCGGCGCGGCGCCCTCGCGGCGATCGAGAAGGGGGTGCGCAACCTCGTCCGCCTCGGGCGGCCGCCGGTCGCGGACCTGATCGTCAAGGACGACACCTGGCGTCACCTCGCGGACGTCGTGGAGTTCTGGGCCGCGCGCGGAATCCGCACCTTCCCGCTCTGGCTGGTCGCGCTCGTGGACCGGAACCGCAACAACTTCGCATCGTTGCCGCGCGTGTCGGAGATGCGAGACGGCATCGTGGCGGCGTTCGAGGCGGGCCGGCGCCTCGGCGTGGATGTCTATTCGCGCCACGTCCCGCGCTGCATGCTGCCCGGCCGCGAGGAACACGTGCGCGACCTGCGCGAGGACCGCGTCATGGTGGTCACGCCCGGGTCGCGCTTCTACCTGTGGGAGTCCGCCATCAGCCCGACCGCGTACAGCCCGAAGTGCGAGCGGTGCCGCTACGTCCGCGGCGCGTGCCTGGGCGTGCGCCGCGACTACCTGGAGCGCTGGGGGGACGACGAGGTGGTGCCGTACGAGGGGGAGAATCCCGCGACATGAGCGCCGACGAGCTGCTGCCCGTCTCCAACTCGTTCGACTTCGAGCCCGCGAGGTCGCTCGCCGACTTCACGCTCGACGCGGAGCGGTGCTCCGCCCGGCCGCTCGGCCTGGACCGCGCCCGCACGAGCCGCGTGCTGATCGCGCACATCGAGGGCCGGTTCGCGCTGTGCCGGACGCAGACGTCCAACTTCACGACCGCGGAGGTCCGCGAGTACGTCCACGACTGCGGCCAGCTCTACCTGGACGTGTCGGGCAAGCCCGCGGTGACGGACTTCGCGGCGGACGTGCGCCAGCTCGTGGTCTCGGCCGAGTGCCGGAAGTGCCGGTCGCTGCCGACCTGCGTCGCGTGCTACGAGCTGGCCCCGAGGTCCTTCTTCGAGGAGGACGAGGAGTGGCTGCGGGCGGAGCTGTCGCGCCTGCGCGGGCGGGTGCTGGACGTGGGCCTCGGGCACGTGCCCTACCTCGACGCCTTCGCGGACCTGGTGCGGTCCGGCGACGTCGAGTACCACGGCCTCGACCCCGACCCGGTCGCGATCGCGGCCGCGTCCGCCTCCGACCTCCCGCTGCGCCTGCACCACGGCGTGATCGAGGAGTTCGCCGGGTTCGACGGGGCGATCGACCACGTGATCGCCATCCGCAGCCTGAACCACTTCCTGGACATCGACACCGCGTTCGCGCGCATCGCCGCGGGCCTGCGGCCGGGGGGGTCGCTCCTGGTGATCGAGTCCATCCCGCTGCCGCTGCTGCGATCGCGCCGCCACGCGCGCCTGTGCCACGAGGCGCAGCGCGGGGGGTTCCAGCACTTCCGGAACTGGGACTCGCACCGGACGCTCCACGCGATCCGGCGGTTCCCGTTCCAGGTGAAGTTCCACCGGCCCGTGGGCCGGGACACGTGCGACCAGTGGCTGCTGACCCTGGAGCGGGCCTGATGGGCGGCGTCCTGACCGTCGAGACCGGGTTGAGCTGCAACAACAGCTGCGGCTACTGCCCGCTCCGGCTGCTGCGCCCGGCGCACGGCGGCCTGGAGCCTCCGACCGGCGAGCTGCTCCGCCGCATCGCGGTCGCGCGCGACGAGGGCTTCGACCCC
>VGRB01000560.1 GCA_016875475.1 Deltaproteobacteria bacterium | reverse complement strand
CGGATGTCGTTCGGGACCGCCTGCCGTGCGGGCCGGGCGACAGCGCGGAATGCTCTGGAGGGACAGCCCGTGCCGGTCGTGGTCCAGAAGTTCGGAGGCAGCTCGGTCGCCGACCTCGAGCGCCTGAAGCGCGTGGCGCGCCACGTGGTCGCGACCAGGGAGGCCGGCGACCAGGTCGTGGTCGTGGTCTCGGCCATGGGCAAGACCACGGACGAGCTGCTCGCGCTGGCCCGGCAGCTCAACCCGAGCCCGTCCACGCGCGAGCTGGACATGCTGCTGACCGTGGGCGAGCGCATCTCCATGGCGCTCCTCAGCATGGCGATCCAGGCGCTCGGTCACGACGCGGTCTCGCTGACCGGGTCGCAGAGCGGCATCATCACGAGCGCGAGCCACAGCCGCGCGCGCATCATCGAGGTCCGGCCGTTCCGCGTCGCGGACGAGCTGGACGCGGGCCGGATCGTGATCGTCGCGGGGTTCCAGGGCACGAGCTACAGGCGCGAGATCACGACGCTCGGACGGGGGGGCAGCGACACGACCGCGGTCGCGCTCGCCGCGGCGCTGCGCGCGGAAAGGTGCGAGATCTACTCGGACATCGAGGCGGTATTCACCGCGGACCCGAAGGTCGTGCTCGACGCGGCCAGGCTGGCCGAGGTCACCTACGAGGAGATGCTGGACCTGTCCCGACACGGCGCGAAGGTCCTGAACGCGGACGCGGTCGAGTTCGCGCGGCAGGCGGGGATCGCGGTCTTCACGCGGTCCACCTTCCACCCCGACCTCGCGGGCACGGTGGTCCGCGCCAACCCGCCGAGCGAGCCGCGGCCCGTCGTCGGCGTGGCGGGGCGGCGCGGCGTGGTCGCGATCGCGGTCCCGCGCGGCGCCGGCGCCGGCCCCATGCCCGCGGTCGAATCGGTGCTCGGGGAGGGCGGGCTCGCTCCCGACTTCGTGTGCGCCGCCCCAGGGGACGGCGCGGTGCTGCTCGTGTTCCCGGAGGCCTCGAACGCCGGCGTGCGACGCGCGGTCGAGGCGGTCGCGGCGCGCGTGCCGGGCGCGCGGATCGTGCCGGACCTCGGCGTCGTGACCGTGGTCGGCGACGTGCTCCCCGCGGACTGCGTCCGGGCCGACGCGCTCGCCTGCCTCGGGGGAATGTCGTACCTGGCGGGTATCATCGCGACGCCGACCGCGCTCTCCGCGCTCGTGCCGGCGGACCGCGTGGACGACGCGGTGCGCGCGCTCCACGCGGCGTGCCTCGGCACGGCCGCCGGCAGCCGTCCGGAGGCGGCCGGGGACGGCCTGCCGGCGGTGGCCGCGGACGGATGTCCGGCGTTGGCCGCGGACGGATGTCCGGCGGTGGCCGCGGACGGATGTCCGGCGGTGGCCGCGGACGTGTGTCCGGCGGTGGCCGCGGACGGATGTCCGGCGTTGGCCGCGGACGGATGTCCGGCGGTGGCCGCGGACGTGTGTCCGGCGGTGGCCGCGGACGGATGTCCGGCGTTGGCCGCGGACGGATGTCCGGCGTTGGCCGCGGACGGATGTCCGGCGTTGGCCGCGGACGGATGTCCGGCGTTGGCCGCGGACGGATGTCCGGCGGTGGCCGCGGACGTGTGTCCGGCGGTGGCCGCGGACGGGTGTCCGGCGGTGGCCGCGGACGTGTGTCCGGCGGTGGCCGCGGACGTGTGTCCGGCGGTGGCCGCGGACGGGTGTCCGGCGGTGGCCGCGGACGGGTGTCCGGCGTTGGCCGCGGACGGGTGTCCGGCGGTGGCCGCGGACGTGTGTCCGGCGGTGGCCGCGGACGGGTGTCCGGCGGTGGCCGCGGACGGGTGTCCGGCGGTGGCCGCGGACGGGTGTCCGGCGGTGGCCGCGGACGGATGTCCGGCGGTGGCCGCGGACGGATGTCCGGCGGTGGTCGCGGAACAAAACGCGGCCCGGTCCGATATGTGAGGTGCACGCGCGTCCCGACGGTGGGGCGGGCGTCGGCGGAATCTCGATTCGGAGGGCGTTCGATGGCATCGTTCAACAAGGTGTTCGTGATGGGGAACCTGGGCGCCGACCCCGACTTCGCGGTCACGCAGGGCGGGCAGCCCAGGGCGCGGCTGAGGGTCGCGACCAGCGAGAGCTGGAACGACAAGGCATCCGGCCAGCGGCAGGAGCGGACCGAGTGGCACACGATCATCGTGTGGGGCCGCCAGGCGGAGCACTGCCAGCAGTACCTCAGGAAGGGCCGGACCGTGCTCGTCGAGGGCCGCCTCCAGACGCGCCAGTGGGAGGACAAGGAGGGCCAGAAGCGGTTCACGACCGAGATCGTCGCGATCAACGTCCAGTTCGTGGGCGGCGGCGCGGGCGGTCGCGCGGGCGGCGACGAGGCGCCGGTGGTCGAGCCGCAGGGCCGCGACGCGGACCCGGGCGCGCCCGCGATCTCGGACGACGACGTGCCGTTCTAGGCGCTTTCGCGAGGAAGGTCCCGTCGCGAGCAGTCGCTTCCGCGAGACTCCCCGCCCGCGACGGGCCGTCCCTTCGTTCGGGCGGGCCTCCCCGAACAGGCGCTGCCGCGCGTGTTCGTGGGCCCAGCCGCGGGGGCGTCCCGCGATGAGGGGCGACGTCCCTGTGCGGGG
>VGRB01000559.1 GCA_016875475.1 Deltaproteobacteria bacterium | reverse complement strand
GCCGTTCGCACTGCCGTTCGCACTGCCGTTCCCGCCGCCGTTCGCACTGCCGCTCGCACTGCCGTTCCCGCCGCCGTTCGCACTGCCGTTTGCGCCGCCGTTCGCGCCGCCGTTTGCACTGCCGTTTGCACTGCCGCTCACGCCGCGGCGGCCGACGAGCACGCCGACCGTGGCGAGGTCCAAGCCCTTGCGCCGGGAAAGCCGCAGGTACGAGCCCTTCAGGCCGGCGGACGCGGCGGTCAGCCGGATCGCCGTGACCAGTTCCCCGGGGGCGAGCGCGCTCCTGCCGGGCCCGACGAAGAAGCCGTCGATCGGGAGCTCGCGCGAACCGTCCGGTCCTTCCGCGACCACGATCGCGTCGAGCGCGAGGAGCGCCACGGCCGTGTCCGCGGCCGGCGACGCGTTGCAGACGTTTCCGGCCAGCGTGGCGCGGTTCCGGAGCGGCCACGCGCCGACCGCGAGGCAGCATTGGGCGAGCAGGGGCCAGCGCTCCCGCACACGCGGGTCCGCGGCCACGTCCGACAGCGGGACCGCCGCGCCGATCCGGAGGCCGCCTTGGTCGTCCGCGAACGCTCGCAGCGCGGGGATCGTCTTGACGTCGATCACGCGCGCGAGCGTGCGCCGGCCGGTCCTGGCCTGCGGGAGGAGGTCCGTGGCCCCGGCCATGTACGCGGCGCCGGCGGCCCCCGCGTGGAGCGCGACGGCCTCCTCGACCGTGCGCGCGGACCGGTAGTCGAAGCTGGGCAGGTGCATGGACTTCCGTCGCCCCGTTGGCGGAAGGGAAGATGATAGCGCATGTCGCCGTGCGGGGAGCAACGCCCGCGGTCGTCGGTAGTGTTCCGGTTCCAGTGGCTGCGCCGTCCCCGGCGCGGCAGGTCCTGCGCCGCCCCCGGCGCGGCAGGTCCTGCGCTGTTCCGGCGCGGCAGGTCCTGCGCTGTTCCGGCGCGGCAGGTCCTGCGCCGCCCCCGGCGCGGCAGGTCCTGCGCTGTTCCGGCGCGGCAGGTCCTGCGCCGCCCCCGGCGCGGCAGGTCCTGCGCTGTTCCGGCGCGGCAGGTCCTGCACCGTCCCGGCGCGGCAGGTCCTGCGCTGTTCCGGCGCGGCAGGTCCTGCACCGTCCCGGCGCGGGACGGCCCCGGACGCGGCCGGGAGGCCGCGTTGCCTACCGCGGCGGGGACGCCGCGGCCACTCCCCGCGTCGGACTGTGGCAGTACCCAATCGTCGGGCGCCTCCGCGGCCGACCCGAGCCCGCCCGGTTCCTGGCCACTCGTCGGGTGACGCACGTCGGGTTGGGTTGATTGCTCGTCGTAGATTTACGCCGTAGAATGACCTCATGGTAGTCACCGATACGAAGTACCGCCGCGTGCTCCGGGCGCCCGGCCAGTCGTTCTTCCTGCTGGGCCCGCGCGGTACCGGCAAGAGCACGTGGCTGCGGATGGAACTGGCCGACGCGCGCCGGATCGACCTCCTGGACGAGGAGGTCTATCAGTCCTACCTCGTGCGGCCTGCGCTGCTCGCGGACGAGCTTCGGGCCGTGCCGCCGGGGAGCTGGGTCGCGCTCGACGAGGTGCAGCGGCTTCCGGATCTCCTCAACCAGGCCCATCGCTTCATCGAGGAGCGCGGACTCCGGTTTGCCCTGTGCGGGTCCAGCGCCCGCAAGCTCAAGCGCCATGGAACGAACCTGCTCGCCGGCCGGGCGCTGAGGCTGGAGATGCACCCCTTCCTGCCCGAGGAGCTGGGATCGGACTTCTCGCTCGGCGCGGCGCTGGCGCACGGGACCCTTCCCGTCGTCTGGCAGTCGGGGTCGCGGTCCGAGGCGCTCTCCGCCTACGCCCGACTCTACCTGCGGGAGGAGATCCAGGCTGAGGCGACCGTCCGCAACCTGCCGGGCTTCGCTCGCTTCCTGCCGATCGCGGCGCTGTTTCACGGCCGGGTTCTCAACGTGGCCGGCCTGGCGCGCGACGCGGGCGTCTCGCGCACCACCGTGGACGGCTACCTGGAGGTCCTCGAGGACACGCTGATCGCGTGGCGCCTGCCCGCGTTCGAGGCCCGGCTGCGGGTGCGCGAGCGGAGGCATCCGAAGCTGTACCTCTTCGACCCTGGCGTCGTGCGCGCGTTGAAGGGCCGGCCCGCCGGCCCGCCTGCGCACGATGAGGTCGGGCCGCTGTTCGAGGGGTGGGTCGCCTCGGTGCTGAGGGCGCATGCCTCCACGCGGGACCTGTTCGAGGAACTGGCGTACTGGGCCCCGGCCGAGGCGCGCACCACCGAGGTCGATTTCCTGCTCCGCCGCGGGTCGGATCTGCTCGCGGTCGAGGCCAAGGCCGGCATCGCCGCCAGGCCCGCGGACCTGACCGGCCTCCGGGCCATCGCCGGCCTGCGCGGACTTGTCCGGCGCGTGATCGTTTGCACGGCCGAGCGCCCCAGGCTGACCGAGGACGGCATCGAGGTGCTGCCAGTGGCCGACTTCCTCGACCAGGTGCAGGCCGGGAGGCTCTGGCCGTAAGGGCCGGTTTCGGTTTGACACGCGTCGCGGCGGATGATAATAATCCTGCGCTTTGGTCGCACCTCGCGAGAGTGGTGGAAATTGGTAGACACGCAAGCTTGAGGTGCTTGTGGAAGCAATTCCGTCGGGGTTCAAGGGT
>VGRB01000558.1 GCA_016875475.1 Deltaproteobacteria bacterium | reverse complement strand
GGGGTGCATGAAGTAGAGGAGCACGAGCGTCGCCTTGGTCCCCGCGATCACCATGGCCGCGAGCACCGCGAACTTCTTCATGTCGAGCATGGCGACCCCGACCGTGACGCCGGTCAGGACCAGCAGCACCGCCCAGACCACCACGTACAGCCGGTCGCCCGCGGGACCGTGGGGCTGCGCGATCGGGTGGCCGTTCGCGTGTCCGATCGGGCCCGGGACCGCGTCGTGCGTCGCGTCCATCGCTCTCCCCGCAAGGAGCCCCTACCGCCGCCCCACCAGGTAGAACAGCGGGAACAGGAAGATCCAGATCACGTCCACGATGTGCCAGTACAGGCCGGTGTTCTCGACGAGCGTGGCCCGGCGCGCGTCCGTGCCGGAGGGCCGCCGGACCCGCCACGCGACGACCGCGATCAGCCCGATCCCGATGACCACGTGGATCGCGTGCAGGCCGGTCATCAGGAAGTACGCGCCGAAGAACACGATCTCGCCCTGGGGACGCACCAGCAGCGACTCGGCGCCGGGCCAGACGCCGGTCTCGTGCTTGTGGGACCACTCGAACGCCTTGATCACCAGGAACACCGCGGCGAGCGCGATCGTCGCGGCCATCCAGCGCACCGCGCGCCCCGCCTCCCCCCGGTGCGTCGCCGTCACGCCGAGCACCATGGTCAGGCTGCTCGTCAGCAGGACCGCGGTGTTGAGCGCGCCGAAGGCCACGTCCAGTTCGCGCGCGGCCGTGTGGTACTCGGTCGGGAACTTCGCGTAGTAGTTCGCGAACATCAGGAACAGGATCCCGAAGAGCATGATCTCGGTCAGCAGGAACAGCCACATCCCGAACTTCGCGCCGAACGCGTCGGCCGGGTGCCCGGGGGGATGGCCCTCGGGCGCGTGGGCGTGGGGCGTGGGCGCGCTCATCGCTCCACCACCTCCGGGTAGTCGTACGCGTGGCGCGACAGGTCCGGCTCGCCGACGAAGTTCGCGACCGGCGGGGGCGAGGAGGTCTTCCACTCGAGCGTCTGCCCGCCCCACGGGTTCGCGGCCGCCTTCGGGCCGCGCAGCGCCCCCTGGATCAGGTTCGCGAACAGCGTCAGTAGGCCCGCGATCAGGATCGAGGACCCGATCGTGCTCGCCACGTGGTAGGGCGTGTACTCGGGCAGGTACTGCGCGTAGCGGCGCGGCATCCCGGCCACGCCCGCCAGGAACAGCGGGAAGTAGGTCAGGTTGAAACCCACGAAGAACAGCGCGATCCCCGCCCAGGCGGCCTTCCGGTTCCACATGCGCCCGAACATCTTCGGGAGCCAGTAGAACAGGCCCGCGAACAAGGCGGACGCGGCCCCCCCGAACATCGTGTAGTGGAAGTGCGCGACCACGAAGGCGGTGTCGTGCAGATGGATGTTCGGCGCGAGCGACCCGAGGATCAGCCCGGTCAGCCCGCCGATCGCGAACTGCACGATGAACAGGAGCGCGAGCACCAGCGGGGGGGACAGGTCGATCGACCCGCCGTACAGGCTCGCGATCCAGTTGAAGACCTTGATCGCGGTCGGCACGGCGACGAGGAACGTCAGCAGCGAGAACACCACCCGGGCCTGGTCGGAGATGCCGCTCGTGAACATGTGGTGGGCCCACACGAGCGACCCGATGAACGCGATCAGCAGCGAGGACGCGACCATGAACCCGTACCCGAAGATGGTGCGCCGCGTGAACGCCGGGATGATGTCGGACACGATGCCCATCGCGGGCAGGACCATGACGTAGACCGCCGGGTGCGAGTAGATCCAGAAGATGTGCTCGTAGAGGAGCGGGTCCCCCCCCTTCGTCGGGTCGAAGATGCCGACGCCGAGCACGCGCTCCGCGACGACCAGCAGCGCGAGGATCCCGACGACCGGCGTCGCGATCACCTGGATCCAGCTCGTCGCGTACAGGCTCCAGACGAACAGCGGGATCTTTCCCCACGGCATCCGCGGGCTGCGCAGCCGGTGCACCGTCGTGACGAAGTTCAGCCCGGTCAGGATCGACGACCACCCGATGATGAACACGGCGGTCAGCGGCAGGTACGCGGGGGTCGGGGTCTGGACGCTGTAGGGGACGTAGAAGGTCCATCCCGTGTCCGGCCCCCCCCATGCGATCGACGCGAGCGCCGTGACCGCGCCCCCGATGAAGAAATACCAGGACGCGAGATTCAGCCGCGGGAACGCCACGTCCTCGGCGCCGAGCATGATGGGCAGCAGGAAGTTGCCCAGGATCGCGGGCACGCCGGGAATGATGAACAGGAAGATCATCGTGACGCCGTGCAGCGTCAGGATGCGGTTGTAGGTCCCGTTGTCCACGATCAGGCCGTCGGGCGACAGGAGCTGGATTCGGAGGATCCCCCCGAGCGCCATCGCCGCGACGAAGAACACGATGATCGAGACGAGGTAGAGCACCCCGATCCGCTTGTGGTCCGTGGTTAGCAGCCACGAGCGCCACCCGCGCCCGCCCGCCTCGAGGTAGCTCGGCACGCCGGCCGTGGCCGCGCCGCTGACGCCCTCGTCAGGCATGTTCCGCCTCCCCGGGGCGCCGATCCGCCGGCGTCCCCGCACCCGAACCAGCGCCCGAGCCCGAGCCCACCCCCGCGACCGCGCCCCCGACGCCGGGCCTCCGCGGCC
>VGRB01000557.1 GCA_016875475.1 Deltaproteobacteria bacterium | reverse complement strand
GAGGCGGAGATGCAGTCGTTGTCGAAGAGGCAGCCCTTCCCGGTCGCGCAGTCCGCGGCGCAACTCCCGCCGCAGTCCACGTCCGTCTCGTCCCCGGACAGGCGGCCGTCCTCGCACGTCGTGGCCACGCACTTCCCGGCCGTCGAGCAGACGCCGGACGTGCAGTCCGCGCCGGCCGTGCAGAAGGCCCCGAGCGCGCACTTCGCCGGGCACGGCCCGCCGCAGTCCACGTCGGACTCGCCGCCGTCCACCTTCTGGTCCAGGCACTTCGTGGCCGCGCACTTGTACGTGACGACGTTGCACGCCGTGGACACGCAGTCCGCGTCCGCGCGGCACCCCTGGCCGGTCGCGCAGTCCGCCGCACAGGACCCGCCGCAGTCCACGTCGCTCTCGTCCCCGTCCTTCCGTTCGTCCAGGCACGCGGAGGCGACGCACTTGCGGGACACCGACCCGCACGCCTTCGACGAGCAGTCGACGTCCGCGTTGCACCGGCTCCCGTTCGCGCAGCCGATCTTGCAGGACCCGCCGCAGTCCACGTCCGTCTCGTCGAAGTCCAGCTTCTGGTTGAAGCACGTGGAGGTGGCGCACACGAGCGAGACGGCCGTGCAGACCCCGGAGATGCAGTCCGCGCCCGACTTGCACTTCGCCCCGATCAGGCAGTCGGTCGCGCACGACCCACCGCAGTCGAGGTCGGTCTCGTCGCCGTCGACCCGGCCGTCGTCGCAGGTGCTGGTGACGCACTTGTTCGACGCGCTGCAGATGCCGCTCGCGCAGTCGGCCGCCTTGCCGCACGCCTTGCCGGTCGAGCACCGGGCGGCGCACGACCCGCCGCAATCCACGTCGGTCTCGGACCCGCTCTTCACCTTGTCGGAGCAGGAGCTCGCGACGCACACCGCGCCGTCGCAGAAGCCGCTCGCGCAGTCGGTCCCCGTCTTGCAGCCCTGCTTGACGGCGCACTTCGCCGTGCACGCCCCCCCGCAATCCACGTCGGTCTCGGCCGGCGACTTCTTCTTGTCCTTGCACGCCGTGGTCACGCAGTACGTCCCGTCGCAGAACCCGGACGCGCAGTCGGCCCCGGCCTTGCAGCGCTTGCCGGCCGCGCACTTCGACGGGCACGCGGACCCGCAGTCCACGTCCGTCTCGGCCGCGGAGAGCAGCCTGTCCTCGCACGCGGTCGCGACGCACGCGGCGCCGTCGCAGAAGGTGCTCGCGCAGTCGGTCCCGACCTTGCACCCCTTGCCGGTGGCGCACTTCGCCGCGCACCCCCCGCCGCAGTCCACGTCCGTCTCCGCGCCGCCCTTCGCGCCGTCGAAGCACGAGTTCTGGCCGCACACGCCGGACGCGAGGCAGGTCAGGCTCGCGCAGTCGCCGTTCACCACGCACTTCCTTCCGACCGCGCAGGGGTTCTTCGGGCACGAGCCGCCGCAGTCCACGTCGGCCTCGCCCGGGTCGGCCTTGCCGTTCGAGCAGATGACCGCGTCGAGGCACGTCCCGCGCATCGGCGTGTACGTGCTCCCGCCGTAGTATTCCTGGCTCCTGTTCAGCACGGTCAGGTCCGAGAGACCGTCCGCATCCAGGTCCGCGACCGCCGCGGCCGCGGGCAGGCGCCCGCTGCGGAACCGCAGGCCCGCCCGGAAGGACCCGTCTCCCGCGCCCGCGAGCAGGATCACGCCGTTGTCCCCGTCGGACGCGACGAGGTCCGGCCGCTGGTCCCCCGTCAGGTCCGCGACCGAGAGCAGGTTCCCCGGAGACCCGGTCGCCCACTCGGTCCGGGTCTTGAACGCGCCCCCGCCCTTGCCGAGCAGCACCGAGACCTTCTTCGCCCCTCCCCACACCGCGAGGTCGGGCCGGCCGTCCCCGTCGAAGTCCCCGCTCGCGACCGCCCCGGGCTCCGCGCCCGCGGCGTAGTCGATCGAGTCCGGGAACGTCCCGTCGCCCCTGTTCAGGTACACCCCCAGCGTCCCCGCGTTCCGGCAGGACACGGCGAGGTCGGGCCGGCCGTTGCCGTCGAAGTCCCGGACGACCACCGACACCGGCTTCGGGTCCGTGCGCAGGTCCGTACGGGCCGGGAACTTCCCGGTGCCGTCGTTCAGCAGGACGCTCGCGAAGTCGCGGTAGTCCGCCGTCCCGACCAGGTCCAGGTCCCCGTCGCCGTCGAGGTCCCCCGCCGCCAGGCTCGAGAACCCGTTGTCGGGCGCCACGTCCCGCCGCGCCTGGAAGGTGCCGTCGCCGTTGCCCGGCAGGATCGCGACGCCGAACTTCCCCTTCGGGTAGTCCCACGAGCCCGTGTTGGGGTTGGAGTACGCCACCGCGACGTCCGTCTTCTTGTCCCCGTCGAAGTCGGCCAGCACGATCGCCCCCGGCGAGGCCGCGACCGGGTACGAGACCGGGTCCTTGAACCGGCCCCCTCCCTCGCCCCGGTGCACGTCCACCGTGCCCGCGCCGGCGTTCACGATCACGAGGTCCGCCTTGCCGTCCCCGTCCAGGTCCCCGGTCGCGAGGGCCACGGGCCTGTCCCCCGCGTACTCCAACCGGAACGTGCCGTCGGCCCGCCCGAGCGCGACACCGACCTCGTTGAACAACGAGCTGTACCCGCGCAGCAGCGCCAGGTCCGCCCGGCCGTCGCGATCGAAGT
Source organism: Deltaproteobacteria bacterium (assembly GCA_016875475.1). Taxonomy (GTDB): domain Bacteria; phylum Myxococcota_A; class UBA9042; order DTJE01; family DTJE01; genus VGRB01. The sequence continues at coordinate 10 of VGRB01000557.1, read as the reverse complement.
CCGCGATGTT
>VGRB01000556.1 GCA_016875475.1 Deltaproteobacteria bacterium | reverse complement strand
TCGGACACGCCGATCACCCCCGTGACGACCTCGCGCGCCCAGATGCGGGTCTCGCCGAACGCCCCCTCGATGCGCAGGGACACGCCCTTCGCGACGCCGCCCGTGAAGCGGACCGGCCCGCCCCCCTCCACGACGACCCTCCCCGGACGCGCGGACAGATCGAGCTCGCCGTCGATCGGGACGGCGCCCTCGCCCGCCCCCCCCAGCAGGGCGATATCGATCGTGAACGACAGGGGCCCGTCCGGGATCGCCAGCGGCTCCCCGTTCCGCCCCGCGGTCTCACCCTCGACGATCGTCACGGCGAGGCTGGTCGGGGTCGTGTCCCAGGCGATGTGCCTCGCGTCCTCGCAGCCCGCGAGCGCGGCGGCCAGGACGGACGCGACGACGGCTCCGAGAACCGCTCGATTCATCCGGCGAAACCTCACGGCGGCACGATGGTGATCCGCCCGTCCTCCACGATCCCGTTCGTCGAATCCAGGCAGGCCATGCGCGTGCACTGGAGCCACGCCTCGGACAGCTTCCCGCAACGGCAGCGGTCGATCGACGGCCCTGCGCCCGCGCCGCACGACTGCCCCATCAGCGCGCCGACCTCGCCCGGGCAGGTCTTCGGCACGCACGTCCCGCCGCCGGGGCACTCGCCCGGAAGGTCGCACGAGCCGCTCTCCTTGTTCCACTCCGCGCGTTCCGCGCACGCGCACGCGTAGCCGGCCAGGGGCTTGCAGTCGGAGTCCTTGCCGCACGGCAGCGCGTTGCCGTCCGCCTGCAGGCCGCACGGCGTCCCGCTCCGCATTGCGTCCATGAGCGCGTCGCGCTGCGGGATGCCGGAGTCGATCTGGGTGGTGTTGCGCTTGAGCACCATGAACCCGGACCCGCCCTTCGCGATGTAGTTGTTCGCGGCGAGCTGGTACTGCCCGTCGAGCACGAGGTCCTTGCCGAGGATCTTGATGTCGATCGCGCAGCCCTCGGCCTTCGGATCGCACGGCTGCCCGGAATCCCACTCGTCCGGCCGCCGATCGCAGTCGCACCGGCCGCACTGGAGCACGACCCTCGCGCCGGCGGTCTGCGCCTGGGTCTGGCAGCCGCGCGTCGAGCTGCGGCGCGCGACGTAGTCGAACAGCTCGACCACCTCGCGGCCCGACAGGTACATGGTCGTGATCGTGTTCTCGAACGGGAACACCTGGTACATGTCCTCGACCGTGGCGGGGCCCGCGACCAGGTCGGCGCGGATGCCGAGCGAGTTGGTCAGCGCGAAGTCCGTCTCGATCCCCTTGCGGCGCCACATCGAGTCCGCCACGAGGTTCCCGAGCGCGGAGTCGCCGCCGTTCGAGCCGAAGCGGCGGACCACGACCGGCGCGTAGCCCAGGATCAGGTCGAGCTGGTAGACCTGCGAGAGGCGGTCCTGGTACGGCTCGAGCAGCTCGAGCGTCATGGGGTCCTCGGGCAGCCTCGCGTCGATCGGCACCGCCTCGAACCGGAACGAGGCCACGTCCCAGTCGCGCGTGGGCTTGCCGTCGGGCCCGGTGGTCTGCCGGAAGACCGCGTCCATGTAGCCGACGTACTTCGCGAACGCGCCGGAGTGGACCAGGACGACGTTCCGCGGCTTGCAGTCCGCGTGGCGGCGGTCGAACTCGTCGCGCCAGTCCGACCACATCAGGTCGCGCTGGCAGTCCGGCACCGTCTTCGGCGGGTTCAGCACGACGTGGTGGTGGCCGCCGAACACGATGTCGATCCCGGTGGTGTTGTGGATCAGCTCCTGGTCGTCGGTCAGCCCGAGGTGCGACAGGACCACGATCACGTCCACGTGGTCGCGGATGGCGTCCACGTACCACTGGACCACCGACGACGCCTCCATCGGCGTGATCCCGTACGGGTTGCCGGCCTCCATGATCGAGGACATCGTGCTGGTGTTCCCGAGGCCGATCACGCCGACCTTCAGGCCGTGGAGGTCGAAGATCTCGTAGTCCTGGACCAGGTCCATCAGCGGGGGGGGAGTCGCGGACTGCTGGCCCATGATGCGGTAGTTCGCGGCCAGCACGGGGAAGCTCGCGAACCGCGCGATCTTGTCGGCGAGGTTCGGCTCGCCGGAATCGAACTCGTGGTTCCCGATCGACATCACGTCGAGGCCGATCATGGAGAGCCAGCGCATCTCCACCTCGCCCTGGAAGGCGTTGTAGATGGGCGCGCCCTGGAACGAGTCGCCCGAGTCCACGTGCAGCGAGCGGGCCGCGGAGCCGCGCAGGCCGCGGATCACCGACCCCATCCGCGCGACCCCGCCGAACGGGGCCTGGTCCGTGTCGAGGCCGAGGTCCTGGTCGGTCAGCGCGACCTTCATCCGGTAGGGGAGGAGGCGGGAGTGGATGTCGCAGGTGTGGATGAACCGGACCGTCACGTCCTTGCCGTCCAGGGTCGGCTGGTCCGACACGATGTTGCAGGCAGCCAGGGCCGGCGCCGCCGCGGCCAGGAGCAGGACGACCCTCATCAGGCGAGGCTCGCGCGCGAGACGGGGCACCATACCCGGGGGTGCCGTGGGCTGTCAACCGCCCATCCCTTGTCCCAAATCGTCGGGCCTCCTTGCCGTTGGGCGGCGGCGTGGCCGGCTTGTTTCGTGGATCTGGCGCGCTGCGCGCCGTCCGATAGCGCTGCTATCGGCCGGTGCTC
>VGRB01000555.1 GCA_016875475.1 Deltaproteobacteria bacterium | reverse complement strand
ATCTCGCGGCGTCCCCGGCAGGGCGAGCCGAGGTGTTCGAGCGGGTCCGTGCCGGGGCGCTGCGCCACGAGGTGCGGTGGTGATCCGCGAGGCCGTCGAACGCCTGCTCTCGGCGCGCGAGGCCGCGATCAGGGACCTCGCGTCGGGTGTCGCCGGGGGGGTCCGGACCGCGGCGGCCCTTGCGGACGCGGCGGATGCCTGCGTCGCGCCCGTGCTGGCGGCCGCGGGCGGACGGGAGCTGGGCTGGTCGATCTGGGCGGTCGGGTCGACCGGACGCCGCGAGCTGTCGATCGGCTCGGACCTCGACTACGTCCTCGCCTGGCGCGGCCGCGAGCCCGCGGCGCGCGTCGCCGCCGCTTCCGAGCTGGCGCGCGCCCTGTGGGACGCGCACGTGCCGGCCTCGATCGCGGCCTGGGACGTCGCCGACGTGGCGTCCCTCGCGGAGAAGGACGACACGATCCTCGCGACCCTGCTCGACCGCCGCCGTGTCGCAGGCGATCCGTCGTTCGGGCCGGACCCGGACCCGCGCCCGGCAGCCGGCGTCAGGGCACGCGTCGCGCGCTTCGCAACGTTCCTGGCGGCCCAGGATCGCGAACGCCGGCTCGATCCCGGCCTCGACCTGTTCGCGGCCGAGCCCGACCTGAAGGCCGGCATGGGCGGCCTGCGCGACCTGGCGTCGATATCCTGGCTCGCCAGGGCGGCGCGGTGGCCGGGCGCGGCGCCGCGCTCGCAGGCGGCCGCGCGCCGCCTCGCCGCGGCGGTCCGGTTCGCGGAGACCCGCTCGTCGGCCGCCGCGTCCGCGCGCGAGGTCATCCTCGGCGCCCGGCACCTCGTCGGACTCGTGATCGGGCCGCGGCGCGACCGGCTGACCCGCGAGGCGCTCGCCCGGATCGAGGAGGCGGGCAAGGCGAGCGCCGCCCTGCCCCGGCGGCTCGAGGTCGCGCGCATCGAGGTCGCGGTCCAGCGGGCCGCGCTGCTCGGCCCGCTGCTGGAGCCGAGGTCCAGGCCGGAGCCGGCGCTCGGCGCGGGGTCCACGCGGTCCGGCACGCTCGCGCACCCTCCCGACCCGGCGGCGCTCGCCGCCGACGCGACCGCGCTCCTCTCGTTCGTCGCCGCCGCCGCCAGGCGCGGCCTCCATCCGGGGCCCGAGGTCGCGGCCGCTGCCCGGGAATGCCGGCACTCGGTCAGGCCGTCTCCGTCCGCGGGCCAGGCGCTCCTGGACCTGCTCGGCTCACCGGGTACGCCCACCGCGGTCGGCTGGCTCGTGGAGTCGGGCATCCTGGCCGACCTGCTCCCCGCGTTCCGGCGCCTCGTGGGGCTGGTCCCCGGCGACGAGGTGCACGCGTTCACCGTGGGCCGGCACTCGACGCTGGTCGCGTCCGCGCTCGCCGACCTGCTGGACGGGTTCGCGGTGCCCCGCGGCTGCGCGCCCGCGGTCGCGTCCGGGGCCGCGATGCGGACCGTCCTGCTGCTCTCCGCGCTGCTCCACGACCTGGGGAAGTCGAAGGGGCCGCCACACGAGGAGACCGGGGCCGCGGAGGCGGCCGAGGCGGCGAGGCGGCTCGGCCTCGCGCAGGAGGACGCGGCGCGGGTCGGGGACCTCTGCCGCCTGCACATGCTCCTGCCGCGCGCGTCCGTCACCCGGGACTGCGACGACCCGTCCGTGATCCGCTCGCTCGCCGCGGAGGTCGGGTCCGTCGATCGCGCGGACGCGCTGCTGCTGCTCGCCATCGCGGACCAGCGGTCGCTCGGGTCCGGCGCCTCGATCGCCTTCCGCGAGACCCTGCTGGTCCGCGCGTGGCGGAACGTGCGCGACGCGATCGCTGGCGGGGTGGGGCCCGGGACCGCGGAGCGCGACGTCGCCGTACGGCGCGCCGGGATCGCCGATGCCGCGGAGGCGGCGGGGCTCCCGCCGGCCGTCGTGGACATCGCGCGCGACCTGCCGCCGCGCTACCTCGCCTCGTTCGACGACGCCGAGGCGGCCGACCACCTCGCGCTGGTGGCGGAGTCGCTGGTCCGGTCGCCCGCGGTCCGGTTCCGGCCGGCCGGCGACGACGGCACGTACGAGGCCGCCTACGCGGGCCGCGACGACCTCGGCCTGCTCGCGCGCATCAGCGGCGCGCTGTTCCTGATGGGGCTGTCGATCCTGGAGGCGCGCATCTTCAGCCTGCCCGGCGGCGCGGTCCTGGACCTGTTCCGCGTGTCCGACCCCGGGCGGCGCACTCTCCCGACCGGCGAGGCGCGGTCGGCGGCGGCGGCCCGGCTGGCCGCGGACGCGGCGGACCCCGACGTCGGCGTGCGCGCGCGGAAGCGACTCGCCGCGCGGAGGGCGCTGGTGGCCGACGTGGACAACACGGCATCCGACCGATACACGGCGATCCGCGTCGGCGGGCCGGACGCGCCCGGGCTCCTGTGGAGGGTGGCGGACGCGCTCTACCGGCAGGGCCTGGACGTCGGCGGAGCGATCGTGACGACCGTGGCCGGCGAGGCGCGCGACACGTTCTTCGTCGAGTGGGGCGCCGGGGGGGGAAAGCTCTCAGATCCCGAGGCGATCCGCCGGGTGCTGCGGGCGATATCAGGGGCGTAGGGCCTCGTGCACCGCGAGGTGCTCCGCCGCACTCGCGCGGCGACACGCGATCCCGGAGCGGCGCGGCCCGGGCGATCCGGGG
>VGRB01000554.1 GCA_016875475.1 Deltaproteobacteria bacterium | reverse complement strand
GGACCGCGGTCCGGACGGGTCGTCCCCCTCGCGCACGTGCTCGGGCAGCGCCTCCAGCCCGATCTCCGCGGCGTCCGTCAGCACGACCGCGCGCTCCACGAGGTTCTCCAGCTCGCGCACGTTGCCCGGCCACGCGTACGCCATGAGTGCGCGCATCGCGTCCGCCGACACGCCGCTCACCCGCGTCACGTGGAGCCGCTCGCAGGTGCGCTTCAGGAAGTGGTCCACGAGCGCGGGGATGTCCTCGGGCCGCTCGCGCAGCGGGGGGATCCGGATCGGCACCACGTTCAGCCGGTAGAACAGGTCCTCGCGGAAGCGGCCGGCCGCGGCCTCGGCGGTCAGGTCGCGCGCGGTCGCCGCGATCACGCGAACGTCGACCTTCTGGGCGCGCGTGTCGCCGATGCGCCGGACCTCGCCCTCCTGGAGGAAGCGCAGGATCTTGACCTGCAGCATCAGCGGCAGCTCGCCGACCTCGTCCAGGAACAGGGTCCCGCCGTTCGCGCTCTCGATGAGCCCGCGCTTGTTCCCGTATGCGTCCGTGAAGGCGCCCTTCACGTGCCCGAAGAACTCCGACTCCATCAGCCCCTCGGGGATGGCGCCGCAGTTGACCGGGACGAACGCGGCTCGCGCGCGCGGGGAGGCTTCGTGGACCAGCCGGGCGACCACCTCCTTGCCCGTCCCCGACTCGCCGGTCAGGAGCACGGTGGACCGGTACGCCGCGATCCGCGTCGCGGTCGCGACCACCTTCTTCATGGCCTCGGACGACACCACGATCTGGCTGCCGTTCGTGGCGCGGCCGACGCGCGACTTCAGCTCGAGGTTCTCGCGGCGGAGCTGCTCCCGCTCCTCGACCTTGCGCAGGGTCAGCAGGATCTCGTCCGCCGTGAACGGCTTGTTCACGTAGTCGTAGGCGCCGGCCTTCATCGCCTCGATCGCCGTGTCGTTCGACCCGTACGCGGACATCACGATGACGGTCACGTTGATGCCGCGCGTCTTCGTCTCGGCCAGGAACGCCGTCCCGTCCATGCCCGGCATCTTCAGGTCGCACAGGCAGAGGTCGAACCGCGTGCGGTCCAGGATCTGGAGCCCGTCCTCGGCACCCGTGACCGTGGTCACCGAGTACCCGGCCCGCGACAGGATCACCTGCAGCATCTGCAGGAACCCGGGCTCGTCGTCGATGACCAGGACCTTCAGGCCCACGGCGTCACCTCCGCAGGAAGTATCGGCCGGGGGCGCAAATTAGTAAAGGTCCGGTATGCAGATTCTTGTGGCCTCCCCCTGCGCGCACGTCCCTTTCACGCCCGGGCGGCCCGCGCCGGCATGAACGGCGCGGACCGAGTGCGCGCTGGGGGGGCCAAGCCGGGGCTACGCGCGCCACAACCGAACGGTGAACGTCGCCCCTTCCCCCGGCCGGCTCTCCAGCGCGATCTCCCCCCCGTAGACGTCCACGATCTGCGCGCAGATGGGGAGTCCGAGGCCCGTGCCCTCGCCCGGCGGCTTGGTCGTGAAGAACGGGTCGAATACCCGCGACTGGTCCTCCGGCGCGATCCCGGGCCCCGCGTCCGCGGGGGAGATCAGCGCCCACCGGTCCTCGGCCCGGGCCGTCACGCGGACCGTCCCCCTGCCCCCCATGGCGTCGGCCGCGTTCATCAGGAGGTTCACGAGCACCTGCTGGAGCTGGGACGGCCGGATCTCCGCGTGCAGGTCGGGGTCGCGCACGTCGGACTCGACCGCCACGTCCCTGAAGCGCTTCTGGGGCGCGAGCAGCTTCACGGTCGCGTCCAGCACCGCGGGGACGTCCGCGGACGCGCCCTCGTCGCGGGCCGGCCGGGCGAACGCGAGGAGGTCCTTGATCGTGTTGTGGACGCGCATGGCCGCGCTCCGGATCTGCGAAGCGAACTGCCTCGTCTCCGCCTCGGATCCGCTGCCCGCCTCCAGCACCTCCGCCATCCCGAGGACGATCCCGACCGGGTTGCCGATCTCGTGGGCGATGCCCGCGGCGAGCTGCCCGACCGAGGCCAGCTTCTCCGCCCGGAGGAGCGTCGCCTGCGCGCCCTTCAGGTCCCCCCGCATCCGCGCGAGCTCCGTCGCCTGCCGATCCGCTCGCGTCTCCGCGGCCCGGACCCGGGCGGCGGCCGCCTCCAGGGCCGTGCGCACCGCCAGGAGGTCCGCGTCCCGCGCCGACGCGGGCATGGCCTTGTGGGCTGCCGCGGCCGCGGTCCGGACGGGCCGGACCAGCAGCGCGAACCCGAGGAGGGACGCGAAGGCCACGGCCACCGCGAAGGCGAGCGCCGCGTACAGGAGCCAGATCCCCCAGACGGACGACGTCTCGAAGGCGGCCGCGGGGGGCTCGGACACGCCGAGCAGCGCGCGCGTGCCGTCCGACGCGACCACGCGGACGAGCGCGGTCCACCCCGGGCCGGGGCCGCCGTCCGCCGGGGAAGCGGGGGTGACGAGACGGCTCCCCTCCGCCCACGCGGCCAGGGCCTCGTCCTCGCGGATGCCGCGCGCGGCGCACTCCGACGCGAACCCGGGGCGGCCCGGCTCGTACCGGAGGAGAAACACGCCGGCGTCCGGCAGGGTGGAGCGCACCCGCTCGACCCATGCCTCCCATGCCGAGGCGTCGGCGGGGGCGCCGGCCGCGGCGGCGGAGGCGGCCCAGGCGAGCCGCCCC
>VGRB01000553.1 GCA_016875475.1 Deltaproteobacteria bacterium | reverse complement strand
CCGGTGCGCGCGTCTGGTCGGTCCTGAAGGAGGCGCTCGACGACTCGCTGACGGACCCGCTCGCCGGTGCGCTTTCCGGGCCGCAGGCGCTGGACTGGATCCTGTCCGTCCTCCAGGGAATCCGGGTTTCGACCGTGAGGTTCGGGGCGCCGGCCGTCTATGTCGGGGACGTGGCCGGCGCGGCGGGGCTCTCGTTCCACGCAATCCGGGTGATGGGGCTGTCCGAGGGGACGATCCCGCCGAGCCTCGCGGAGGATCCCGTGCTGCCCGGGAGCGTCCGGGCCGAGCTCGCTCCGGGACGCATTCCGACCCCCGCCGACCGCGCGCTCTTCGCGGTCCGTGCTCTCGACCGAGCCGTGCGCACCGCCTCCTGCTCCGTGGTCCTATCCGCCCCCCGGACGGACCTCGGACGGGTGCAGCGCGAGCCGTCGTCGTCGCTGCTGGAGGCCGCAGCCGCGCTCGGTCGGCCCGACACCGCGACGGGGTCGCCCGCGGCCGTGATCCCGGACATGCGCAGGCTGCGGCGCGACTCGTTCGTGCCGGCGAGACGCGACGCGCGCGCCGCCCGCTGGACAGCCCCGGTTTCGGACGCCTCCTGGATCGACCGCGCGGCTACGACGGGGCACGCCGGCACGGTGCCTCCCGCCTGGCTCGCGGCTCCGAGCCTCGACATCGCCCGCATGCGCACCCTGTCCTCGCCGGCCGCCACCGGCCCCGTCGCCGGCTTCCTCGACCGGGGGCGGCCGCTTCCGGACGTGCCCGGCCTGTCCGCAACCGCCCCGATCTCTGCTTCCGGCCTGAGGCGCCTGCTCCAGTGCCCCTACGGGTTCCTGCTCGAGCGTGTCCTGCGTTTCGAGGAGCCCGAGGAGGCGGACCTGCTTCGGGAGATCGACGCGCTTTCGTATGGCAGCCTGCTGCACGAGGTCGCGGCTGCCTTCTACAGGGCGCACGGGTCCGAGTTCTGCGCACGGCACCACGACCTGCCCCACTGGGAGAGGCATGCCTCCGCCCTCGCCGCGCAGGCGTTCGACGCGTTCGTCCGGTGGTATCCCCTGGCGGGCAAGGAGATCTCCGCGAGCGAACGCCGGCGCCTGGAGCGCGACGTCGCGCGGCTGCTCGCGCACGACTGGGGCGATGGCCTCCCGACCCGCAACCACGGCGTCGAAGTCGCCTTCGGGTACGACCGCGAGGTGACCGTCGAGGGCGACGGCGGCGAGCGCCTCCACGTCCGCGGCTACATCGACCGGATCGACGTCGAGGGCGACCGCACCGTCGTCCGTGACATCAAGACCGGGAAACCGAAGCCGAGGGCGGGCAGACAGGCCGCGCCCGATCCGATCACGGACGTGCAGATCGCGCTGTACGGCATGGTCGTGCGCCAGCACGCAGCCGAATGGTCGCTCCCCGGTGACACCGGGGCGGTCTACGTCTACCTGGCCGGGATGCGCGGGAGCGAGCGCGCGTTCGTCGATGACTGGGCCACGCTCGAGTCGCGCGCGAGGGCCTGGGTCGGAGTCGCGGCGCGTCTGCTCCGCGACCGGGCGTTCCCGCGCTCGCCGGAAGGGGACGACTGCTGCTACTGCGCCTTCGGCGCGGTGTGCGGTGGTGATGCCGCCGCCCGCTCGGCCGCGATGCTCGCTTCAGCCGGCGAGCCCGGCTCGTCGTTCCTGGGCATCCGGACCGGCGAGGACGACGGGGAGGACGCGTGATGGGAAGCAGGACCGTTCGACCGAGAACGCCCCCGGATCAGGCGGCCCGCGAAGCCGCCGTGCGCGAGCGCGAGCGCAACGTCCTGATGGACGCTGGGGCGGGGACCGGCAAGACCACGACGCTCGTCGCCCGCGTGCTCCACCTCGTGGCCCCCGACGACGACGGCCCGTGCTGGCCGCTGACCCGCATTGCGGCGATCACCTTCACGCGGAAGGCGGCCGGGGAACTGAGGCTCCGGATCCGCGAGCGGCTGCTCGCGACACTCGCGCAGGCGGGACTGTCCGGCGTGCGACGGGAGCGCCTCCACCGGGCGGTCGGCGAGATGGACGCGGCTTGGGTGGGCACCATCCACAGCTTCGCGGACCGCCTGCTCAGGGGCTTCCCCGTCGAGACGGGGTTGAGCCCGTCCTACGACGTGGTGGAGGACGAGACGTCCCTCTTGTCCGAGGCCGTGGACCTGGTCCTCGAGGGTGCCCAGACCGGGACTCTTCACGACACCTTCGGCGGGGACGCGGCGCTGGCGGTGCTGGCCCTGGAGACCGAGGCCACGCTGGCTGCCGCCATCAGGGCAGGCATCCCGGCCGCGGAACGGGAGCACGCGTTCGGCGTCCGGAGCGGCCCCCACGTTGCTGCGAGCGTTCCTGTCCAGCCGGGACGCGCCGCCTGCGTTGCCGGACACGGCGCCGTTCGACGAGGCGTCGTTCCGTGCCGCCGCACGGGAGCTTGCGGACCGGTGCGAGGCGATCGAGGAGGACTCGCCCGGCGCGGAGTGGCTGAAGGGCATCGCGAGGGCGGCCGGCGAGACCCCGGCCGGTGACGCGCCGCATCTGTACCGGAGCGTGATGCAGGCGATCGACTCGGCGCCCAGGAGCCCGCCCCGGCTCGGCGAGGAGTTCCGCAAGGACAAGACCGCCTGGGCCGTCTTCAAGGCGTTCAGCGAGGGAAAGGACCGCGAAGGCGGGCCGCTCGAG
>VGRB01000552.1 GCA_016875475.1 Deltaproteobacteria bacterium | reverse complement strand
GGGGTCACCGCCAAGACGACGACAACACAGTAGTACTAGGCAATCCGCCACCGTCGATGGTAGGTGATTGCCCCCGCCGGAGTCAACGGGCGCGGTGGCAGGGAAGCAGCCGCCTCCGGGCGAGGAGCGCCACGCGGGCAGCGGCGTCGCGTGAGGTGCGCGGTCACCCGGCAGGTGAGCGGACACGGGCACGGACACGGACACGAAGGACGCAGCGAGCGGGTGGCGGATTCCGGGAGCGCGCGCGAGAGGACGGGAGGATTCGGTCACCCGTCAACCGATCATCGACGCGACCGACCGGACCACCCGGGTCAGCCGCTCCACCTCGTCGAGGGTGTTGTAGACGGCGAACGAGGCGCGCACCGAGTCGGGGACGCCCTCGGCGCGGTACCAGGCGTGGACGCACTGCTTCCCGTGGCGGACCATCACCGCCTCTCGGTCATCGAGCAGCAGGGCGAGGTCGCGCGAGGGCACGCCGCGGACGTGGAAGTTCACGATTCCGCCGCGCGCCGCCGGGTCCGGGGGGCCGATCAGCGACACTCGGGGCAGGGCGAGGAGCGCCACGGTCGCGGCGCGGTTCAGGTCGAGCAGGTGCGCCCGGACCGCGGCCGGGTCGAGCGCTCCCACCCACCGGATCGCGGCCACGACGCCGGCGAGCAGGTCCGCGGCCGGCACGCCCGCCTCGAGCCGGGCCGGCACGGGCGCGAGCGTGGGCGACTCGTACGTGGCGTCGTCCACGGTGTTCCCGCCGAGCAGGAGGGGCTCGAGGCGGTCGAGCAGGTCGGCCCGGCCGTACAGCGCGCCGATGCCCCCGGGGCCCATCATCTTGTGGAACGACAGCGCGTAGAAGTCCGCGCCGAGCGCGCGCACCGACACCGGGCGGGTGCCGACCGCCTGCGCGCCGTCCACGACCACGACGGCCCCCACGCGGTGGGCGGCCTCGCACACGTCGGCGACCGGCAGCTCGATCCCGCAGAGGTTCGAGACGTGCGGGATCGCGACCACGCGCACGGACGGGTCGAGGTCTCGCGCGAACGCGGCCGGGTCGAAGCCGGTCGCGACGTCGATCCGGTGCACCCTGAGCCGCGCCGCGCTCCGGCGCGCCAGGCGCTGCCACGGGAGCAGGTTCGAGTTGTGCTCGATCCCGGTGACGAGCACCGTGTCGCCGGGCCGGAGCGGGAGCCCGGACGCGACGAGGTTCAGCGCCTCGGTCGCGCCGCGGACGAACACGACCTCCTCGGCCCGGCCCGCGTCGAGGAAGGCCCGGACCGCCTCGCGCGCCTCCTCCAGCGTGGCCGTGGCCTCGCGGCCGAGCCGGTGGTACGCCCTGCCGGGGCACCCGGCGCCGGCGCGGGCGCGCTCCGCGATCGCGCGGGTCACGGGCTCGGGCCGGAGCGTGGTGCAGGCGCTGTCGAGGTAGGCGGGGAGCCGGCCCCGCTGGTGGGTCGCGAGGACCGGGAAGTCCGCGCGGATGCGCGCCGTGTCGAGCGGCGTCATGCCCCACCTCCGGAGGACGGCGGCGTGCAGGCCGGGGCCGCGCCGACGCGGATGTTCTCGCGGCGCCACACCGACGCGAGCCGGTCCCGCGCGTACTCGCGGCAGAACGGCAGGACCCTCCGCGCGCGGACCGAGAACAGGGACGCGGCGGCGAGGAGCGCGAGCAGGCCGCCGAGCAGGCAGGCGTAGAACGCGATGCCCGCGAAGTAGCGGAGCCGGCCGACCGGCTTGCCGTCGAACGTCTTGTTGCAGCAGCCCATTCCGGGATCACTTCCCCGCGTCGGCCGCGTCGGCCGCGGCACCCGGCACCCGGGCCCGGACCCAAGCGTCCATCACCGCGCACTTCTCCTCGATGAAGGCCGCGATCCGCTCCTCGTCGTGCCCGGGCGGCTGGTTGAACAGCAGGAACGCCGCGTAGTACAGCTCGCCGGGGCGGCACTTCGGCTGCACGCCGAGGAAGCGGTCGCCGACGCGGACCCCCATCCGGAAGCCCGCGGCCCGCAGGAAGGCTATCTCGTCGCCGCGCGGCACGTCGTAGACCGGCGTGCGGTAGTCGATCCCGAACCGCGCGTAGAACTCGCGCACCATGTAGACGCTGACGAGCATCTGCTCGACCATCTCGCCGGTCGATCGCGACGACCCGTCCGCCATGTTCCGGATGCCGTGCTCCAGGTTGTAGACCACGCTGTGGGCGTGCATCGCGAGCTTGCACCCGAGGCACCAGACGAACGCGGACCCCCAGCGCCGGTACTCGTCGCGCAGGCGGCTGACGAGCAGCTCCTCGAACAGCTCGCGGACCGGCAGGATCGTGTGGGAGAAGCGATCGCCGCACACCCGGCGCAGCTCGTCCGCCCGGCGGGAGGTGCGGTCGATGCGGTAGTGCCCGTAGCCGTTGGAGTACGTGAGCAGGTGAACGTGCCGGTAGCGCTTCGACAGCATGAACGCGGCGGTCGTCGAGTCGATCCCTCCGGAGAACATGAGGGAAACCTCCTCGTCGCTCCGCTCCCCGTCCGTCTCCCTCACGCACCTTCTCCCGTACCCGTACCCGTACCCGCCGCCCGCCCTCGGGCCGCGGCGTTCATGCCGCCGCGGCCCGCCCCATCATGAGCATTCCGCGCTGTCGCCCGGCCCGCCCGGCAGGCGGTCCCGAACGACACCGGTCGAGACGCGTACCCCACCATCCCGACCCGGCCGGCGCCAGGGGCATCGA
>VGRB01000551.1 GCA_016875475.1 Deltaproteobacteria bacterium | reverse complement strand
GGGGCCGCTCGGGTCGCTCGCCTCGCCGCTCGGCGCGGTCGAGTGGGAGCAGTTCCGCGAGTTCCGGGTGCAGCCGGACGGGACCTTGTGGCAGATGGCGTTCCGGCCGGACGGGGTCGTCTTCATGAAGTGGGGGCGGCCATGACCGCCCCCGGCTGCGCCGGACCGACGCTTCGGGCCTTGATCGTCGCAGCGGTCCTCGCGCCGGCCGCATCCGCGCTCGCCGCCCCCCCCGCCGCCAGCCGCGACGACCTCGTGTGCCGGGCGAACGGCGCGGTCGGCTACTCGTACTGGTGGGGCGGGTCCTGCTGGTGCGCGAACGGGTGCGACCCGAGCGGCGCCTGCAACAAGGGGGGGTGTTCGGGCAACTGCCCCGGGTGCTCGCACTGGGGCATGGGCGCGGACTGCTCCGGGTTCGTCAACAAGGTCTGGCAGGTCCCGAACCCGATCGCGATCACGACGTGCGACCACGGTCCCTACGTCGCCGCCGACTTCCAGGACGGCGGGCCGCACTGGACCGGCATCTCCCGAAACGACCTGCAGAGGGGCGACGCGCTCGCCTCGTCGGGCCACGTCGTGCTGTACCACTACGGGGACAAGTGGGGCTCCATGATGGTCTACGGGGGGGTGCGCGTACGGGGTGGTCCACAACACGCGGACCGCGGCCGGCTACACCGCGTCCCGGCGCAACAACATCCAGGAGGGCCCGAGCTGCGACCCGCGGCACGACACGAAGAAGTGCTCGGGCGGGGACGTCTACTGGTACGACGCGTGCGGCGACAAGAACGACAAGGCACAGGAGTGCGACGACTCGAACGAGTGCACCGACGACTGCAAGGACGGCGCCTGCTCGCACACGCCGCGCTCCGGGTCATGCGACGACGGCGACGGCTGCACGGTCGGCGACAGGTGCGAGGGCGGGAAGTGCCGGAAGGGGCAGTCGCGCGACTGCTCGGGGGTCGAGGACCGGTGCCACCTCGGGGAGTGCAGGAACGGCGACTGCGTGAAGGTGCCGCGGTACGACCTGCCGCAGGAGCGGTGCAACGGCGAGGACGAGAACTGCGACGGCGCCACCGACGAGGGCTGCGACAAGGACGGCGACGGCTGGTGCACGGTCGAGATGATCTGCGAGGGCACGAACAGGACGTGCCCGAAGGGGTGCGGGGACTGCAACGACGCGCCCGGCTCGGGAGGCGTCCACCCCGGGGCGGCCGAGGCGTGCAACGCGATCGACGATGACTGCGACGGCGATGTGGACGAGGGCTTCCCGGACACGGACGGCGACAAGGTGCCGGACTGCCTCGATCCGGACGACGACAACGACGGGGTGGACGACGCGGCGGACACGTGCCCGCGCGATCCGAACCCCGTCCAGGCGGACTCGGACCACGACGGGCGAGGCGACGTCTGCGACCCGGACGACGACGACGACGGGATCCCGGACGACGGGGATGGCTCGGGGGCGGTGAACGACCTGCCGTGCGGCACCGGCGTGCTCGCCGGGTGCGACGACAACTGCCGGACCGTGGCGAACTCGCACATCGCCCTCGCCGAGGGGCTCCCCCCCGAACTGGCAATGCAGTCCGACGCGGACGGCGACGGGGTCGGCGACGCGTGCGACCCGGACGTGGACGGGGATGGCGTGCCGAACGAGGTCGACAACTGCCCGCGGTGGCCGAACCCGGACCAGGCGGACCACGACGGCGACGCCGCCTGGGGCGGGGGCCGGAACTGGCGTCACCCCGGCAGCGGCTCGGGCGGCGACGACCCGCGCCGGCTGGCGGGCGGCGACGCGTGCGACCTCGACGACGACAACGACGGCGTGCCGGACGACGGCGACGGGACGCCCGGGGGGCGGAAGTGCGCGTCCGGCGAACTGGTTCAGTGCGACGACAACTGCCCGTTCGTGGCGAACGGGCTGATCGTGGCGCCGGGGCTGGACCCGCTGCTCGGCGCCCAGGCGGATTCGGACGGGGACGGGCTTGGCGACGCGTGCGACCCGGACATCGACTCGGACGGCGTGCCGAACGAGGTCGACAACTGCCCCCGGTGGCCGAACCCGGATCAGCTCGACCACGACAACGACGCGGTCCCGGGCGTGGGGGAGGGGGCGAACCTCGCGGTCCCGGGGGGCTTGACCGAAGGGCTGCGCCTGACCACGGGCGGCGACGCGTGCGACTCGGACGACGACGGCGACGGCGTGCCCGACGACGGCGACGGGAGCGGCCAGGCCGGCGACGCCCCGTGTCGTTCCGGGCAGCGGTCCGGGTGCGACGACAACTGCCGGTTCGTCGCGAACCCGGAAGGCATGGTCGCGGCGGGGCTCGACCCGCTCCTCGGCGACCAGTCCGACGTGGACGGGGACGGCCTCGGCGATGCGTGCGACCCGGACATGGACGGCGACGGCGTCGCGAACGAGGTGGACGCCTGCCCGCGGTGGCAGGACCCCGGGCAGGTGGATCACGACGGCGACGCTCCCCCGGAAGGCGCCCCCGCGAACCTCGGCTACCCGGAGCAGCCGCACGCCGCTGGAGACCCGCGCGGCCTCGTGGGCGGCGACGCGTGCGACGCGGACGACGACGGCGACGGGGTCCGGGACGCGAGCGACAACTGCCCCTTCGTCGCGAACTCCGCGGACCTGGTGGCGGAAGGCGTGGACCCGCTGCTCGGGGACCAGTCCGACGTGGACGGGGACGGGATCGGGGACGCGTG
>VGRB01000550.1 GCA_016875475.1 Deltaproteobacteria bacterium | reverse complement strand
CGGGATCGCGAGCGCGGCGCACAGCCCGGCCCAGCGGACCTTGCGGCGGCCCTGCGGAGTGTCGCGGGCGAGCGGGGCGGCCCGGGGCTCCGGCTCGGCCTTCGGGGACTCCGCGGCCGGGGCGGCGGCCTGCGCGACGGGCACGACCTCGGCCTCGAGGGTGGCGGCGTCGACGTCCGTCGCGGGGGCGATGGCCAGGGGGCGCGGCGGGCGCACGTCCTCGACTTCGTCCTCGGTGTAGAGCGGCCCGCACACGTCGGCGCGGTGCGTCCGGCACCACTTCGCCCGCGCGCGGGATTCCCACATCGTGAACGGCTGGTCCCGCCAGTTGTCCTTGGCGAACAGGTGCGACACGTCCTCGCGCCGGACCGTGGCCTTGCGCGTGCGCCACGACTTCGTGAGGTCGTCCCACACCTCGCCGATGCAGGTGCAGGCCAGGATCTTGCGGTCCTTGCCGTCGCCGTCGAACTCCCACTCGTAGTCGACCATCGCGGCCCGGTGGTCGCGCTCGGCGAGCGCGGTCAGGGTGTGGACGGACACGGCCAGCCCGACCCGCCCCTTCTGGTCCTTCCAGATGTGGACGCCCTTGGCGAGCGGGTGGACGCCGACCTGCTCGCATGAGGCGAGGTACACCTTCAGCTCGGCGTCGCTCAGGTTCCCGCCGCCGTACACCGTCGTCTTGATCACGTCGACCATCTCGCGCTGCTCGGGCGAGAAGGTCACAAGCGCCTGCGTTCCCATCGGTTCCTCCTTCTACCTTCCGAACCGGCACGGCCCACCCGCGCCGGGGTGCCAACCACACCACTTCGCCGAGCACCACCAAGCGCCCTCGCCGCACGGCGGGAACAGCCCCGCCCGGACCATCGCCGCGACCTGGCGCACGGCGTCGAGGTACGCCCGCAGGTCCGCCTCGGTGCGCGTCGTCCAGTGCGAGCCCGACCGCTCGGGGTTCACGGCGCGGAGCCCGAGCCCGGCGGGCATGCGCCCCTCGGTCAGCCGGTACGCGAGGGCCTGGGCGGTCAACTGCCGCGACTCATGCGCGCTGCGGTCGTCGGTGCGCCGGCCCGTCTTGAAGTCCTCGACGACGCCGCCGACCTGCACGAGGTCGAGCGCCGTCGATACGACGTCCTGACCGACCCGGATCGCGACCCGCCACTCCACCCGCTCGGGCGCGAGCGTCGGGGCGACCTCGGACACGAACCGACGCACGGTCGCCACGAGGTCGTCGCGGGCCTTGTCGATCTGCCGGTCGGCGGGCTGGTCGGGGTCGAGCGCCACGTCGCTCCGGAGGCAGCGGTCAAGGTGGTCCTCGGCGGTCGCGATCAGTCCCGATAGGTACGGTGTTTTGTCCCACCCCTCCGCGCGCTGGCTCATGAGGTCGCGGCACCCCTGCTCGAACGCCCGGTGCGCGCCCTGCCCGACGACGGCCGCGAGTCCCGGCGGACGCGGGCCGTGCGTCAGGTAGCAGCCGGCCGCGGCGGGGCAGCGGAGCGCGAGCCCGACGAACGTCTGCCGCATGTGCAGGGCGCCGTCGTCGGCCACGCGGCACAGCGGCAGGGTCTGGTTGAGGTCAGTCATCGGCCCCGGCCCCCGAGCATCGCGAGCAGAGCACCCCGGGCCCCGCGGACGGGCGCCCGCAGCACGAGCACGCGCCCTGCCGCGCCCGCTGCCGGTCCTCGCGGAGACCAAGGACCACGAGCACAACGCAGAGCGCGGCCACGAGCACGGCGACGGCACCCCATGTCCAGAGGATCGTCACGGCTTGTCCCCCGGCGCCACGCCCGAAACGCGGTCCACGTACACCGTCACGGTGCCGCACCGCAGCCACACCGCGGCCACGCGACCCTCGATCCTGTCGATGCGCTCGGCCTCGCGAATGCACCAGTCGTACTCGGCCGTGGTCGCGGGCAGGTCGATCGACAGCGCCATCCACGGCCGCCCGGTCGGCGACCGGCCTTCGGGCTCCGTGCCGGTCACGAGACGGTGCCCGAGCACCGCGCCGAGGCCGCGGGTGGCGTCGGCGGCATCGGCCGACGCCCGGGGGATGGAGGATCGGGAGTCGCCGCGCGAAGCGGCGCGAGGGGGCGTGGTCATGGTATCGCTCCTGTTGGTGCTCACGCGAGCCTCCGGGCCTGCTCGATCTCGTCCTCGGCGGCGGGGGCGGGACCGGCGTGCGCCGCGCCGTCGCACGGGCCACGCCCGCACGCCGGGCACCGGCCGCGCAACCCGGCGGCCCGACCCTCGGCGTCGGCGAGCGCCTCGGCAAACGTCGCGCCGTGTCCCTGCGCGATCCGCCCGCTCCCGGGCTCCGGGTCCATGTGCGCGCTGATGACCCACCGGGGCCGGGCGATGCCGGGGTGGTCCGCGTCCGAGTGCCATGTCCGCTGGACGACGCACTGGACGCTCAGGCTGCGTGCGCCGGGGATCGCGTCGCGGGCGAGCAGTTCCAGTCCCGCGAGCAGCTCCTCGATCCGGGTTCCCGTCGTCTCGACCACCGCTTCCTCCTCTCGCCCCGCGTCGGGGCGTCGTCGCCAGTTCCCCCGCCCGGCCCGTGTTAGCGGTCGCCGATGCGCGGGCGGGGCTGCCGGGGTCTTTCACCCCGGGTCAGCATCGGAGCCTCCTTGCCAGAGACCGCGTCGGGTGGGTTGTCTCCCGCACCCCGAAGCATCCGCCCGGCGCCGCTACGGCGTCACCGCAGCAACGCCCGCCACGTTCCGGGCG
>VGRB01000549.1 GCA_016875475.1 Deltaproteobacteria bacterium | reverse complement strand
CCCCGCTCGGAGAACGACGGGCGGCACGGGCGGGCGGCGGCCCCGTGCTGGTGGGGTTCGCGGCGGAAACGGGAGACGCGGCCGGGCAGGCGCGGCGCAAACTCGAGGCGAAACAGGTCGACCTGATCGTGGCGAACGATGTCTCCCGGGCGGGGGCCGGCTTCGAGGTCGACACGAACATCGTGTCGTTCGTGGACGCGCAGGGGCAGGAGGATCTCCCGTGCCTGCCCAAGGCCAACGTGGCGGCGGCGCTGATGGACCGCGTGGAAGCGCTGGTTGCCGCGCGGCCACCGCGTGGCCGGTAGGCCTCGCGGCCTGGAGGACAGGACGGCATGGCGAGATCGGACGACCTGGATCAGCAACTGCGGGAGCACCTCGCGTTCTACATGGAGTTGGGCGTCTCCGGGTTCTCGCGCGAGGCCGCGTGGCGCGATCGCGACGACCGGTCCCACGCGGATCCGGCCGCAGCTTCGGTCGACGCAACGGTGGCCGCCGTCCTCGAGGCGACGAACTCGATCGAGCACGGCGCACCGGCAGCGGCTCCGGAGCGGACCACCGAGGCGGCCGCGCAACTCGAAGCGATCCGTGCCGAGGTCGGGCCCGACTGCGCGCGGTGCAAGCTGCACGGCCTGGGGCGCCGCCAGGTCGTGTTTGGCGTCGGCACCCCTGCGGCCGACCTCATGTTCGTCGGTGAGGCGCCCGGAGCGGACGAGGACGTGCAAGGAGAGCCCTTCGTGGGCCGCGCGGGTCAGTTGCTCACGAAGATCATCGAAGCGATCGACCTGACGCGCGACCAGGTGTACATCGCGAACGTCATCAAGTGTCGGCCACCGGGGAACCGTAACCCCGAGCCCGACGAGGTGGCGACCTGCGAACCCTTCCTGTTCAGGCAGGTCCAGGTGATTCGGCCGCGCGTCATCGTGGCTCTGGGGTCGTTCGCGGCCAAAGCGCTCCTGCGAACGTCCGACCCGATCAGCAGGCTGCGCGGTCAGGTGTTCCGGTACGGCGACGCGTTGCTCATCCCCACGTTCCATCCCGCCTACCTGCTGCGCAACCCCGGCAGCAAACGAGAGGTCTGGGAGGACATGAAGAAGGTGCGGGCCCTGCTCGCCGCCGCGGCGTCGTCCAAGGGGTAGTGCACCATGGCCCGGTTCGTCGCGGTTGCCGTCCCGGTGCCGCACCTCGACGTGCTGACGTACCGCGTGCCGGACGGCATCGACGTGCCGCGGGTTGGGGCGCGAGTGGTGGTCCCGGTCGGACCTCGCCTTCTGACGGGATGCGTCACCAGCGCGGACGGGACAGACCTCCCGGAAGACTCCGGCATCCGCGACGTGGCAGACGTCCTCGACGACGAGCCCTACTTGCCCGAACCGTGTCTCACGTTGGCTCTGTGGATGGCCGAGTACTACGCCTGCGCTCCCGGTGAAGCCATCGCGGCGGCGCTGCCGCCGCTCTCGACCGTTGAGAGCCGCCGGGGAGTCGCACTGACGCCGGCCGGCATGAACCTGCTGGCGTTCGAGGGGATCGACGGGCTCGACGGCGTGGCCCGGGCCGCCCTGCGGGCCATCGCCGGACGCCGGCGCGTCACGCTCGGCGGGTTGGCGTCGGATCTGGCGACGGCGTTGAACCGGTCGGCACCGGTGCCGGTGCACGCGCTGGTCGCCCGTCTCGCCCGGCAGGGCCTGGTCACTGAGGCCAGCATCCTCACCGGCGCGCCATCGGGCCACCGCCGAGTGCGCGTCGCCGCGGTCACGCCGCTGGGGCTTGCCGCGCTGCAGTGCGAGGAGCGGCCGCGCGCACTCGGCCCGCGCCAGCGTCTCGTCCTCTCCGCGTTGCGGGACGCCCGGGACGGGCTGACTGCGGACGATCTCCGGCAACGACAATTGCCGGTCGACGGCCTCCGGCGGTTGGAGGCGCGTGGCTTCGTCGCGATCTCCTGGCAGACCCGGGATCGGAGCCCGTTCTCCGCCCCGTCGGCCGCTCACGCGGCCCTCGACGATAACGGGCAGCGGCGCGAGTTGACCGCCGAACAGTCGCGGGCCTTGAGCCAGTTGGGGGCGATGGCTGCGCGGGGCGGGTTCCAGGTGGCGCTGGTGCACGGCGTGACGGGGAGCGGGAAGAGCGAGATCTACCTTCGGCTGGCGCAGCAGACCGTCGAGGCAGGGCGCCAGGTGCTCGTCCTGGTGCCGGAAATCGGCCTGACGCCGGCGCTCGCCGGGGTGTTTCGAGCCACGTTCGGCGACCGCGTGGCGGTCCAGCACAGCGGCTTGTCGGACGGGGAGCGCCACGACCAGTGGCACCGCATTCGGCGCGGCGACGTGGACGTGGTTGTCGGCACCCGATCGGCCGTGTTCGCCCCCGTGACGCGTCTCGGCGTCGTGGTGGTGGACGAGGAGCACGACAGTTCGTACAAGCAGGACGAGGCTCCGCGGTACCACGGCCGCGACCTGGCGATCGTCCGGGCGAAACACGCTGGGGCCACTGCGGTCTTGGGATCGGCCACGCCCTCCCTGGAGTCCTACCAGCACGCGCGGGCCGGGCGCTATGTGCTCATCGAACTCGAACAACGCGTGGCGGCCCGGCCCTTGGCCGACGTCCGGACGGTCAATATGCGCCAGGAGTACGCGCAGCACGGTCCCGACACCGTGCTCAGCCAGGCGTTGCTGGCAGCGGTGGGCGCGCGCCTCGAACGGCGTGAGCAGGTCCTGTTGTTGCTGAAAAC
>VGRB01000548.1 GCA_016875475.1 Deltaproteobacteria bacterium | reverse complement strand
GCGCCCGGCAGGCGCCGACCCGGGAGCGACCGCGGTCCGGGCCGAGGTCGCGGCGGCGTGGGGAGAGGGCCTGCGCGAGGCTGTCGCCGCGGTCGCGGACGCCGCCGACGCCGCGAGCCACGCCGCCGCGGTCCTCCGCGCGTTCGAGCGCCTCGACCGCTTCCGCGTGCTGTGCATCCACCGGCGCGGCCCGCGAGGGGTGGAGGCGATGAACCGCGCCGTTCCCGGGTGGATCCGCGGGCGAGGCGTGTCCGGTGGCGCCGGCGCGGGCGGCGCGGCGGCTCCAGGCCCGGGCGGCGTGGCCGGTGCGGCCGGCGACTGGTATCCCGGCCTGCCCGTCATGGTGCTCCGGAACGACCATCGCCTCGACCTGGCGAACGGCGACGTCGGGATCGTCCTGCCGGGCGTCGCGCCGGACCGCGCACCGGGCGTCGCGCCGGACCGGGCGCTCCTCGCGCACTTCCCCTCGGCGGACGGAGGGGTGCGGGCGTTCGCGCGCGGGCGTCTTCCCCCCCACGAGCCCGTCTACGCGATGACCGTCCACAAGAGCCAGGGGAGCCAGTTCGGCACGGTGCTGCTGCTCCTGCCCGAGGAGCCGTCCCCCCTGGTCACGCGCGAGCTGGTCTACACCGCGGTGACGCGCGCCCGCGACCGCGTGGTCGTGGCCGGGTCCGAGGCGGTGCTGGCCGCCGCGATCCGGCTGCCGATCCGGCGGGCGTCCGGGCTGAAGGCCAGGCTGTAGCGGGGGGGCCTGGCCGCGCCCCGGGGCGTCGAGCACTCGCTGCTGACGGCATGTCGCACCGATGCGGTACACTCCGCGGTGGCCGAATCGGCGGGGGTCCGGTGTTCCGCTTCGTCCACGCAGCCGACGTGCACCTTGACAGCCCGCTCCGGGGACTGGAGCGGTACGAGGGCGCTCCGGCAGATCGGGTCCGCGGCGCTACGCGCAGGGCCCTTGAGGCCCTCGTGGACATGGCCGTCGAGGAGAAGGCCGCCTTCGTCCTCCTGTCCGGCGACGTGTTCGACGGAGAGTGGCGCGACTACAAGACCGGCCTGTTCTTCGTGGACCAGATGGCGAGGCTCGGGCGGGCTGGGATCCGGGTCTTCGTGCTGCGCGGGAACCACGACCCGGCGAGCCGCTCGAAGACGCTCCGGTTCCCGCAGAACGTGCACGAGTTCGGCAGCCGGCGGGCGGGCACCGAGCGCATCCCCGAGATCGGCGTCGCGATCCACGGCCGGAGCTTCCCCGAGGGGGCGGTGACCGAGGATCTGTCCGCCACCTATCCGGACCCCGTGTCCGGGCTCCTTAACGTGGGCATGCTGCACACGAGCCTGAGCGGTCGCCCAGGCCACGCGCCGTACGCCCCCTGCACCGCGGATGGTCTTGCCGCCAAGGGCTACGACTACTGGGCGCTCGGCCACGTCCACCAGCGGGAGGTCGTCCGCGAGTCCCCCCACGTCGTCTTCCCGGGCAACCTCCAGGGCCGGCACGTACGCGAGACGGGGTCCAAGGGCTGCTCCCTGGTCACGGTCGAGGATGGACGGATCGCGGCCGTGGAGCATCGGCCGCTGTGCGTGTTGCGGTGGGCGGTCCGCGACGTGGACGCCGGCGGCGCGGCGACCCCCGACGACGTGCTCGGCCGCGTTCGCGAGGCGATCGACGACGAGGTGCGCCGGCCGCCCGGCTGCAGCGTGGCCGTGCGCGTGCGCGTCCTGGGCGCCTGTCCCGCGCACCCGCTGCTCGTCAGGGACGCGGCGCGCTGGCGCGAGGAGGTCCGGGCCGTGGCCACGGACGCGGGCCGAGGCGACGCGTGGGTGGAGAAGGTGCAGATCGCCACCCGGAGCCCCCTCGACCTCGACGAGATGGAGCGGCGCGACGACGCCCTGGGCGGCCTCCTGCGCCGGGTCCGCGCGATCGGGGGGGACGCCGGATCCCTTGCCGCGCTCGCGCCCGAACTGGAGGATCTGCGGCAGAAGCTCCCGCACGACCTCGCATGCGCGGACGACCCGCTCCGGCTCGACGACCCGGCATACCTCAGACAGGCGATCGAGATCGCACGCGACATCCTGGCCACGCGGCTCCACGACAGGGGGGACGACCGATGAGGATCGTGTCGCTGTCCCTGGAGGCGTTCGGCCCCTTCACCGGCGAGGCCATCGACCTGTCCGAAGGCCGCGAGGGGCTGCACGTCGTGCTCGGCCGCAACGAGGCGGGCAAGAGTTCGGCCATGCGGGCCCTTCGCGATCTGCTGTTCGGGGTTCCGGAGCGCACGACCGACGTGTTCCTCCACCGGCCGCAGGACCTGCGCGTCGGGGGCAGGCTGCGGCTGGCCGGTGGTGCGGAGATCGAGTTCCGCCGCCGCAAGGGGCGCAAGGAGACCCTGCTCGACCCCGATGGCCGAGCGATCCCGGACGCGGACCTCGTTCCGTTCCTGTGTGGTATGGACCGGGCGTCGTTCTGCCGCGTATTCTCCATGGATCATGGCGAGTTGCGCGATGGGGGTGAAGCCATCCTCGCCGACCGGGGCGACGTCGGAGAGAGCCTGTTCGCGGCGGGCATGGGCGTCGCCAGTCTCCGGCGGGTGCTCGCCGGGCTCGCGGACGAGGCCGAGAAGCTCTTCGCGAAGCGGGGACAGAACCAGTCCGTCAATGCAGCGATCGCTCGGTTCAAGGAGGCAAGGGAGAAGGAGAAGGAGATCCGGCTCGGGAGCGACGCCTGGAAGGAGGTCTCGGAAAA
>VGRB01000547.1 GCA_016875475.1 Deltaproteobacteria bacterium | reverse complement strand
GGGGGGGCGTCCCGGGCGGGCAGTCGGCCGCGTCGCGCGGGGCCCGCTCGATCGCGCCGTGAAGGGAGGCCCGGTACGCCCACAGGTCCGCCTCCAGCCAGTCGAGGTGCACCTGGACCCCGGCTTCGAGCGTCAGCACGGACTCGGGATCGAGGGACGGGTTCTCGAACTGGAACCCGGGGCCGGCCTGCTGGCGGGACGTCATGTCGTCGAGGTTCGGCGTGCGGAACGACCGGTCCACGTTGAACAGGAGCGACAGCCACGGGACCGCGTCCCACTGGACCCCGCCGTGCGCGCTCCAGACCGGCCACGACCTGTCCACCGCGGCGGTGCCGGATTCCGGGTCCGCCGGGGCGCGGGCGCCCGCGCCGCCCGCACGCGCGCCGGCCCGCAACGTGAGCCGCCTCAGGAACGTGCCCTCCAGCATCGCGTACGCGCCGCCCGTGGTGTGGTGCGAGCCGTCGAGGTACCCCCCGCGGCTCGCGTGGATGACCGCGCCCACGTCCGTGAACTCGAGCCACGCGGCCGACGCGACGCGGTCGTGCCAGACGTCGCCGCCGTACCTGACGCGGCCGGACAGCCACGGGGCGAGCCGGAAGTCGGCGGTCGCCAGCCGGGCGGACAGCCCGAGCGTGTCCACGTCGTCGCGACCGCCGTTCACGATCGACGACGACGGCCGGTCGCGCTCGCGGCGCTCGTGCTGGCGCTGCCAGGAGAACGCGAAGCGGCTCTCGCGCGCGGCCCGGCCGAGGTCGCCCTCGAACGCGGCGTACGCGAGCGTGCGGAACTGCTCCGCGTAGCGAAGGCACTCGTCGCGGTCCGCGTACGCGGGCGGGCACTGGTCGGTGCGCGGCGCGTCGAACTGGCGGTAGTCATAGACGGCGGCGAGCACGCGGCGACCGCCCCCGAGGTCCCACGCGACGCGCCCGTCCGACGCGACCTCGGTGAACCCGGTGCCGAGCTGGTGGCGGCCGTCGTCCGCGAGGCGGGGCACCTGGGGCACGCCCCCGCCCTCCGGGTTCCGGACCGCGCCACCCCCCTCGAGCGTGCCCGCCCTGCGCGCGCCGAACCCCGCGAGCGCCCCGAGCGCGCGGAACCTGACCCCGGCCTGGACGCGGCCGCCGGCCTCGCCGTCCGCGGTCGCGCCCCGGAACGAGAAGCCCGGGTGCAGGTGGAGGCGGCCGTCGCCCGGGTCGGGCGGCGGCTCGATCGGCCGCGCGTCGAGCACGCCGCCGATCGCGTCCGTGCCGTAGAGCGTGGAGGCGCCCCCGCGCAGGACCTCGATCGACTGGACCGTCCGCGAGTCGATCGTGAAGAAGTACTGGTTCGGACCCTGGCGGAACGTGCTGGTGTTCAGCCGGACCCCGTCGAACATCAGGACCGTCTGCTGCCCGGTCCGGCCGCGCAGGTAGGCCGACCCCTGGCCGTGGCCGGTCTGCTGGACGAACACGCCGGGCTCGTAGCGGAGGGCGTCGGGTGCGCTTCGCGGCTGCCGCTCCTCCATGTCCCGCCTCGACACGATCGAGGCGTCCCGGCCCGCCGTCCCCCGGGCGGGGCGGCGGCCCCGCACGACGGTTTCGTGGGTCGGGTCGTCGGTCGCTCCGGACGCTTCGCCGGCCGGCGCGTTCCCGGCCGGCGCGTCCCCGGGCGGCGCGTCCCCGGGCGGCAGGTCCTGCGCGCGGGCGGATCCCGACAGCGACGCCGCGAGGACCAGCGCGAGGGCGGGACGGAGGATGAGACCCTCCTACGGGCAGGGGAATACGGCCTCGACGGCCGACCGGACCGCGTCGAGGTCCGCGTCCGCCGGCGTCTCGATCGCGAGGGCGGCCTCGAGCGCGGCGCCCTTCGCCGCGTCCCGGACCTTCGCCTCGCGGACCAGGACGTTACCGAGGATCCGGACGCTCGTCCAGTACGCGGCGGCGCGGGTCGTGTCGCAGGTCGCGTCGCGGAGGGCCTCGACGCGGGAGAGCACGATCAGTGCCATGCCCCGGAGAAGGGCGCGGTCGAGCTGGGCCACCGCCTTCCGCTGCATGTCCGCGTCGGCCGCCGCGTCCGCGCCGTCGAGGTCGCGCCAGCAGCGGACCGCGAGGATGCCGTCCCAGACCCGGTCGTGGACGACGGCGGAGAGCGCGCGGATGTAATGCGACAGGCCGAGATCCCCGTCCGGCCCCTCGCCGCCCGTGTAGTAGGCGTACGACGAGTCGCAGTCCTTCTTGGCGGTCGCGCAGCTCGTGGCCTCCTTGTGGGCGGACACGTAGAGGAAC
Organism: Deltaproteobacteria bacterium; assembly: GCA_016875475.1. GTDB lineage: Bacteria > Myxococcota_A > UBA9042 > DTJE01 > DTJE01 > VGRB01. The sequence continues at coordinate 481 of VGRB01000547.1, read as the reverse complement.
CACAGCAGCCCCGCCTCGACGCGCGCCGCGTTGACGAGCGGGTCCCTGCCGAGCTGACCGTCCGCGAACGCCCGGTTCAGCAGGGGCCGGATGCGGGCCGGACCCACGCAGCGGTCCGCGTTCGCCGCGACCTCCTCCTCGGTCATGTCCGCGCACGCACCGGCGGCCTTCGGATAGTGCTCGTCCTCGCGCCGCGACACGCGGGACTCGAGCCCCTGGTCCTGCGCGTAGGCCACGCGGGCGTCCTCGAACGCCTTCGCCGACGGCGCGTCCCCGGCCAGCAGGAGGCCCGCGATCGTCTCGAAGGCCGCGACCCGCGCGCGCGTGCTGATGTTCGGGTCGAACCGGTGGTACTGGCCGTCGTCCGACACGCAGGCGGCCCAGCCGTCGTCCGCGGCGCCGGGCGAGTAGTCCCCGGCCGCGGGCACGCATGACGAGCCGTCAGCGCCCGGCACCGGCGGCAGAAGCCAGCCCGCGGGGG
>VGRB01000546.1 GCA_016875475.1 Deltaproteobacteria bacterium | reverse complement strand
GCCTTGCGAACGACGAACAGGCTCGGCCCGCCGGGTCCTGCCAGGAGGACCGGGCTGGAGTAGTCGGTCGTCGCGTCGGCGATCAGCAGGAACTCGCCGGTCTCCTGGAGCGTCGCGTCGAGCACCTTGCCGCGGACGTCGTTCTTGGCCTGGAACGCCACCATCGATGCGGCCACGGTCGGGCGCCCGTAGGTGACGGTCGCGGAGCTGACCAGGACCTTCTCGTCACCCGCGGGTAGGCCGTCCCCGCCCAGGCGCCGGGCCGCGACCCGGTTCAAGCCGTCTCCGGTCGACAGCCACGCCACCACCCCATCCGCGACCGCGGGCGAGTGCTGCCTGCCCGCGGCGGTCGGGTTGACCGCCACAGGGGCGCCCGAGGGCAGGAGCGCCGTCGCGATGCCCGAGTCCTGGCCGTCCGCCTTGCTCGAGGTCCAGAACAGCCTCGGCCCGGCCGCGGTCGCGATGAGCGCCGGCTCGAACTGGTCGTCCACCGGGTCGTAGACCGCGAGCTTCTCCTCCGCGACCTTGGTTCCGTCCGGAGCGAGGGTCACCAGACCGATGCGGTTGTCGGCTCCTCCGTAGGCCAGGAGGTACTGACCATCGGGGCGACGAACGATGGACGTAACGAAGCCGGTGAACTTGGGGCCCACGTCGGCGGGCGAGAACTGCAGATCACTGAAGCCAACTCCGCTCATGCCGGCGAAAAGGTCCCGCTGGAACGAGACAACCACCTCCCCCCCGGAACCCGCCACCGCGAGGTCGCTGTAGGTGCTCCCGCCGGCGACGAGCACCGGGCCGAGCGGGTCGCAGCCCGCCCCTGCCCAGGCGTAGAGCGTCACGCCGGTCGCTGCGGTCCCGCCGCCGATCGCGACCTGCACGTCGAGCGGCCCGCCCGCGGCCTCGGTCCACGCGAACGCGGCCGTCGCGGCGCCGGGCTCCAGGCTGCATCCCGTCGTCGCGGGAGCCGCGCCCGCGGCGGTCACCGTCACCGCTTCGCACGTCGCGGGCGCGGGGATCCTCACGTGGAGCACCCGCACGCCCGCGGGAACGCGGCGGCCCGGAAGGGCGAACGCGGTCTGCGTCTCGTTCGTCCACACGAACCCGGGGTCGCCCGGGGCGCCGTCGATCACCTGCGCGGGCAGGGACAGGACGAGGTCGCGGCAGGCGTGGAGGCCAGGGTCCGCGGCCGCCGGCTCGCACGCCTGGAACGCGCACCCGGCAGGCGCGCCGCACAGGCCCGCGGGCTCGCCGGGACGCCGGCACGCGTGATCCTCGCCGCAGGACTCGTCCGTGCAGGGGTCGCCGTCCGAGCAGTCCGCGTCCGTCCTGCAGCAGCCCCAGATCGCGGGGCCGCCGCAGACCCCGTCCGCGCACGCGTCGGCCGGGCCGGTACACGGGTCGCCGTCGTCGCACGTCGCGGTGTTGTTCGCGTTCACGCACTCGCCGGTGGCGGGGACGCACGAGTCGTCCGTGCACGGGTTGCCGTCGTCGCACGCGTAGTCGTTGCGGCACCCGGTCAGCTTGTCGCAGGTGTCGGTCGTGCACGCGTTCTGGTCGTCGCAGTCCACGGCCGCGTGGCCGCAGCCCGACGCAGGGTCGCACGAGTCCTTGGTACACGCGTCGCCGTCGTCGCACGAGCCGCCCGTGTGCGAGCACCCGGTCGCCTTGTCGCAGGTGTCGGTCGTGCACGCGTTTCCGTCGTCGCAGTCGCCGCCCGAGTGGGTGCAGCCGGCCTGCCCGTCGCAGGCGTCGGTGGTGCAGGCGTCCGCGTCGTCGCACGAGATCGGGCTGCCCTTGCACAGGCCGCCCTCGCAGCGGGGCGCGCACAGGGAGGGGCCGTCGCACGCGGTCCCGTCCTCGGCGACGTCGTAGGCGCACTCGCCCGTGGCCTTGTCGCAGCCGAGCGAGAGGCGGCAGTTCTCCGGGGGGCACTGCTTCAGCGGCGCCGCGCACTTCCCGGCGTTGCAGAATCCCTTTGCCGTCGCGCAACGGTCGCCCGGGTCGCACTCCGCGCCGTCCGCCTTGCCCTTGCACGGGCCCTGCGCGATGGGCTTGCAGCCCGAGGTCGCTGCGCTCGTGCCGATCGCGCACTCCTCGCCCGCGCCGCAGCGCTCCGAGCGTGGCACGTGCGTGCACCTTCGCACCCCTCCGACCGAGACCCCGCACACGTCCTCGGTACACGGGACCGCGTCGTCGCAGTCCGTGTCCTCGACGCACTCGTCCTTCGCGGGCGGCGCGCCCGGGTCCGAGGAGCCGCCGCCGCTGCCGCAGCCGAGGGCCGCCACGAGCGCGACGGTCGCGAGCACGGCCGACGTTGCGATTCGCTTCATGGACACCACCCCGCGCCGGAGAGCGTCACGTACCCGGTCGCGCCGAACCCCGTGCAGACCCCGGGCGTCGCCGGGACCGTGCAGTCGACGGGGCCTTGGGGGCAGGCGGTCGACGTCAAGCCGGCGTACACGCCCTCCTCGGCGTCGTTGAATGCCAGTGCCCCCATGAACGGCCCTATCCGCGCGGCTGCCGGGTACGCCGTGGACTTCTCGATCGCGTGCGACACCGGCACGGGTGCGCCGAGTGTCCCGTCGGCCCCGACCGGATACTGCACGAGCGCCACGTCCGCGGCCTTGCGAACGACGAACAGGCTCGGCCCGCCGGGTCCTGCCAGGAGGACCGGGCTGGAGTAGTCGGTCGTCGCGTCGGCGATCAGCAGGAACTCGCCGGTCTCCTGGAGCGTCGCGTCGAGCACCT
>VGRB01000545.1 GCA_016875475.1 Deltaproteobacteria bacterium | reverse complement strand
GGGGCCAGGGGCGGACGCGGCGGCGCGTGTCCCAGGCGTGCGCGAGGATCGCCGCGATCGCGGCCAGCGCGCCGATGCCCGGCACCAGGAGCAGCCGGAGCGCGGGGAACGTGCCCGCGATCGGGAGCAGGCCCAACCCGAAGCCGAGCAGCAGCCAGCGGAGGTGGCGGGCGGTGGGCGCGGGATGCGCGGCCGCGGCGGGGCGGACCATGGCGAGGAGGAACGCGACGGAGCCGATGCCGCCCGCGATCGCAAGCCACGCGGGGACCTCGACGAACTGGGTCGCCTCGGGCGGGAACCCGGTCACCTGGCCGAGGACGAGCAGCGGCACCCGGACCGCCGCCGCGGCCGCGAACGCGGCGGGGGAGGCCAGCGGGTCGAGGTACGTGCCCGATCCCTCGGCGCCGTACCCGAGCCCGCGGTAGGCCGCGGCCCACGCGGCCACGACCAGCGCGGCCGGCAGGAGCGCCAACGCGCGGCGCGCGAGCGGGCCCCGGGCGCCGGCCGCCTCGTAGGCGGCGATGAACGCGACCGCGCACAGGGCGGTCTCGCCGCCGAGGAACGAGACCGCGAGCAGGCCAGCGGACAGCGGGAGCATGTGCCGCCGGCCGCCCTCGCGCCGGTGCACGTGCGCCTCGGATGGCCGGCCGCCCTCGCGCCGGTGCACGTGCGCCTCGGATGGCCGGCCGCCCTCGCGCCGGTGCACGTGAGCCAGAATGGCGAGCACGCCCGGCACGGCCGCGACCAGCGCGTTGCGGTTCGCGGGCCACGCCACGGGCATGCCGTGCGACGCGGCCGCGGCGAACAGGAAGAGGCCGATGCCCGCCACCCGCGCGGGGAGCAGGCGGCGGAGCAGCAGGCCGACCGCCGCGACCAGGGCGAGGTACCAGAGCAGCGAGTGCACGTGCGCGCCGACGGGCGACGTCCCGGACAGGGCGTGGTCCACCCGCGCGAGCGCGCTCGACAGGGGCCGCCAGAACGCGAGGCGTACGTATGGGTCGGTCCACCACGGCATGGGGCCGCGCTCGATGTAGAGGCGGGTGGTGGCCGGGTCGTCCGTGAACACGAACAGGTCGTCCGGGTCCGGGATGGCCGGGACGGTGCCGTCGATCACGCCGACGTGCAGCCAGTCGTCCGAGAACCAGCCGATGCGGACCGCGGGGAGCCAGAGGACCGCCGCCATGCCGACCGCGGCGGCGATCCAGCGCAGGCGGAGCGGGGGCGCGGGCGCCGGCGCGGGCGCTGGCGCGGGCGCTGGCGCGGGCGCTGGCGCGGGCGCGAGGGCCATCGCGGGCTCGGGGTCCGTCGCGGGGTCCATCACGCGCCTCCGGTCATCAGGACCGCGACCCCGGCGACCGCGGCGATCGCGCCGAGGACCGCAGGGCCGGACGGGCGCTCCCCGGACACGATTGCCCAGATCGGAAGCACGAACAGGGGGCTCGTGGAGTTCAGCACCGAGGCGACCGCGACGTCCGTGTACGCGAGCGCGGCCATGGACAGCCAGATGCCGAGGAACGTGCCGACGAACGACGCGACGACCAGCGTGCCGAGGCTGCGCGCGGGCCGGAGCGGGGCCAGCCAGCGCGCGACCCGCAGCCCGGGGAGCCCGACCGCCGCCAGCACGACCACCGCGGCGAGCAGCCGGATGAAGGTCGCGCCGAAGTGCCCGCCGCTGCCGAGCCCCTCGACCCCGACCTTGGACAGGAAGATCCCCGAGGCCTCGCACGCGACGGTCACGACCCCGAGCAGGACGCCCGCGCGCCAGGACCCGCGGTCCGCGTCGGCGGGAAGCCGCTCGCGCAGGACGATCGCGACGCCGCCGACGCACAACGCGGCGCCGATCGCCCATCGCGGGCCGGGCCGCTCCCCGAGGAACACGATCGCGAGGAGGGACGCCGCGAGCGGCACGAGCGTGGTCAGGACGAGCATCCGGCGCGGGCCGAGCCGCATCAGGGCCGCGAGGTAGGCCGTGTCGCCGGCCGCGATCCCGACGACGCCGGAGAGGGACAGGATTGCCCAGGCGCGCGGGTCCGCGTCGGGGAAGCCGGTGAACGCGAAGCCGGCGCAAAGGAACGCGAGCGCCACGATCCCCTTGCCGAGGTTCATGCCCTGGGGGGAGACGGTCAGGCCGAGCCGCGCCCAGAGGACGGACGCGACCGCCCACATGGCCGCCGACAGGAGGGCGAACGCGCCCCCCGCCACCTCTCCGGGGATGCCCCACATGTGACCCTAGCCCTCGCGGCCGCAGCCGAGCTTGCCGTACGCCTCCTCCTCGCATGCGACCATCGCCGCTGCCGCGGCGGGGGCCGGCGGCGTGGCCGGGGCGTTGTCGAGGCAGACGGCGCGCGTCACGCGATCCTCCGGTCCGGGTCCCGGCGCGAGCCGGTATTGTACATGACCGTCGAGCCTTCCGCGCTGCCGTCGGGCCCGCACGGCAGGCGGTCCCGAACGACATCCGTCGAGAGAGGTACCCCACGCCCCGGACCCCGGCCGGCCCCGGGGGCAACGATGGGAGGGGGGCGCGGCTCGCCCCCCTGCCCGCCGCCCCGCGTCGCGGGGCGCGGGCCACCCCCCTTGCCCCAAATCGTCGGGCCTCCTTGCCGTTGGGCGGCTCCCCCTGCGCGGCTTCGCCGCGCGGGGGCGCCCCCAGGGCCGGCTTGTTTCGTGGATCTGGCGCGCTGCGCGCCGTCCGATAGCGCTGCTATCGGCCGGTGCTCGCGTCCGCCGCCTTCGGCGGCCGCCACCCCCC
>VGRB01000544.1 GCA_016875475.1 Deltaproteobacteria bacterium | reverse complement strand
ACTTCCTGTACGGGGTCGCGCCGGACGCGCTCTCGCGGACCCTGCTCCCGCTCTCGGACCTGACCAAGCCCGAGGTCCGCGCGCTCGCCGCGGAGGCGGGGCTCCCCGTCGCGGACAAGCCCGAGAGCCAGGACGTGTGCTTCCTGGCGGGCGAGCCGTACTGGGCGTGGCTCGCGAGGCAGGGCTTCCTGACGGACCCCGACCCGGGAGACGTGACGGACCGCGACGGGCGCGTGCTCGGCCGCCACCAGGGCGTGCACCGGTTCACGGTCGGCCAGCGCCGGGGGTTCGGCCGGTCGTACGGCGGACGGACGTACGTGGTCGCGATCGACGCGGGGCCGAAGCGCGTGGTCGTGGGCGGCCGGGACGACCTGACGTCCGCGGAGGTCCGGGTCGAGGAGTGCAGGTGGCAGGGCGGCCTGACGCCGGACCGACCGTTCGAGGCGCAGGTGCTGGTGCGCTACCGCGACCGCGGCCGCCCCGGCCGGGTGACGCCGTGCGCGGGCGGGACCGCACGCGTCGAGACGGCGGAGCCGGTGTCGGCCGTCACGCCGGGGCAGGCCGCCGTGTTCTACGTGGACGACGTGGTCGCCGGGGGAGGGACGATCTCGTGAGCGTGCGCCTGTCGATCCGCACCACCGGCTGCAAGGTGAACCAGGCCGACGCCGAGGCCGTCGCGCGCGCGCTCGCGGACCTGGCCGTGACGCTGGTCGGCCCGGACGAGCCCGCGGACGTCGCGGTCGTGAACGCGTGCACGGTCACGGCCGCCGCGGACCGCGACGGACGCGCCGCGGTGTACCGGGCGGTCCGCAGCGGGGCCGCCGTGGTGCTCACCGGGTGCCTCGCGGCGCGCGGGGTGGAGGCGCCGGAAGGCGTGCGGGTGGTGGCGGCGACGAGCGATCGGTCGGGGCTGATCGCGGTGCTGCGGGAGATCCTGGCCGCCCCCCCCCGTCGCGCCCGTCCCGTTCAATCGGGGGCGGGGCGGGGGGGGGCTCCGCAACCGTGCCCGACCCCTGGTCAAGGTCCAGGACGGGTGCGATTGCAGGTGTACGTACTGCATCGTGCCGCTGGTGCGCGGGGGGGCGAGGAGCGTGCCGGTCGAGGCCGCCGAGGCCGCCGTGCGCGCGGCGGCGGAGGCGGGCGCCGCCGAGGTCGTGCTGACCGGCGTGGACCTCGGGGCGTGGGGGAAGGAGACGGGGGACGACCTCGCCGGGCTCCTGTCGCGGCTTGTCGGGCTCGGGACCGGCCTGCGCTTCCGCCTGTCCTCGGTCGAGCCGCACGGCCTGACGGACCGGCTGGTCGGCCTGATGGCCGACTCGCCCGACGTCTGCCCGCACCTGCACGTGCCGCTCCAGTCCGGGTCGGACCGGGTGCTCGCCGCGATGGGCCGGCCGTACGACTCCGTCTCGTTCGCGGCCGCGATCGGCCGCGCGGCGGGGCGCGTGCCCGGGCTCGCCCTCGGCATGGACGTGATCTGCGGCTTCCCCGGAGAGGACGAGGCGGCCTTCGAGGCGACCCGGTCCCTGATCGCGGCGCTGCCGTTCACCTATCTCCACGTGTTCCCGTTCTCTCCGCGGCCGGGGACTCCGGCAGCCTCCATGCCGGGGGCCGCGCCGCGGACCGAGCGCGACCGGCGCTGCCGGGTGCTGCGCGGGACGTCGAGCGCGGCCCGGGCGGAGCACGCGTCCTCGCTGGTCGGCCGGAACGTCGAAGTGGTGGACGTCCGTGGGCGATCCGAGGGTGTCGAGTCGCTCGCGGCGGACTACACTCGGGTGATGCGTCCGGGGGTGCAGGAGCCGCGGCCCGGGCGGTTCGAGGTGAAGGTGGCCGCCGCGGACGGGGCGGCGGCCGTTGCAGGGTGAGGCGATGGCGACCGATCCGGACGTCGCGGCCATCCAGGAGCGCCTCGGGTATGCGTTTCGCGACGACGCCCTGCTCCTGTCCGCGCTGACCCACACGTCCTACACGAACGAGGTGAAGCCCTCGGTCGACCACAACGAGCGACTCGAGTTCCTCGGGGACTCCGTGCTAGCCGCGACCGTCGCGGCCGCCCTGTTCGCCGAGCACCCCGGGGCCCGGGAGGGCGAGCTGACGCGCATGAAGGCGGCTCTCGTCAGCGAGCCCGCGCTCGCCGAGCAGGCTCGCAGGCTCGGGCTGGGGGACGCGCTCAGGCTCGGTCGCGGCGCCGCGACCGAGGACCGCGCGGCCGACACCCCGAGCGTGCTGTGCGCCGTGTTCGAGGCCGTGGTGGGAGCGATCTTCCTGGACGGCGGGTTCGACGCGGCCAGGGAGTTCGTGCTCGCGCGGATCGGACCCGAGGTCGCGCGCATCCGGAACGACGTCCCCGACGGCGACCCCAAGTCCGTGCTCCAGGTGGCGTGCCTCAAGCGCGCCCGGGCCACGCCTCGCTACTTCGTGATCCAGCGCGACGGCCCCCCCCACGACCCGCGCTTCACCGTCCGCGTGGTGCTGCCCGACGGCACCGCGTTCACCGGATCCGGCCGGAGCAAGAAGGAGGCCGAGCAGGTGGCGGCCGCGGCGGCGGTGGAGGCGATGGGGTTGTAGCCCCCGGGGCCGCGGACGAGCCGCGAGCGCCGGCGAGTCGGCTCCATCCTCGGGCGCCCGCACCGCCTCGGCCGGTGCGGGCGGCTGTCGAAAACCCTTGCGTAGTACCCGGATCGTGAAGATAATCCCGGCCCGGAGGGTTTCCGGATGCCCAGCGTGTTCGCACCGGAGGACGTTGCCTCCCC
>VGRB01000543.1 GCA_016875475.1 Deltaproteobacteria bacterium | reverse complement strand
TGAAGGCCAGGCGGTAGCGGGCCGGTCCGCGCGGGGCGCTACCCGCCTCCCCAGCAGCTCATGACGTACAGCAGGCGGGTCTTCGTGGTGCCGTAGAAGTCCGAGTAGCGCACGTACGCGACGATGTGCGAACGACCCGCCTCGTCCACCGCGACCGCGGTCTGGAGGATGCTCTCGGACGTCGGCAGCGCGAGCAGGGTGCGGGTCGCGAACGTGCCGTCCGGGCGGCGGCGCGCCTCCCACAGGTTGCGGAAGCTCGCGACGCCGGTCACGACGGGCGCGTCGTCCGGCCCCACCGCGAAGCCCGCCTCGTGGCCGTCCGCGACCTTCACACCGTCCGCCCACTCGGCCGAGTCGGTCCCCTCGCCGTAGTAGATCACGTCGCCGATCTGCCACCCGCCCGCGAACGTTCCGTCCGACCGCGCGTGGAACGTCGCGCTGCTCGAGGTGCCGCACGCCCTCACGCCCGAACCGGGCGCGTCGAGGGGCGCGACGAACCGCTCGCCGGCGTACGGGCTCGCTCCCGCCAGGTGGAACACGACCGGGACGCCGTCCGACCGGAACCGGACCTGGGGCTGGGCGTACTTGCCGAGCGCCACCGTCCCGACCTTCTGGAACGTGCCGTCGCCCGGGCCCCTGTCGAATCGCGCCCACTCCGCGACGTGCTCGCTGGACCCCACGTGGGCGAGGACGATCGAACGGTCCGCGCGCGCCGCCGCGGCGGTGAACCAGTCCGCGCTGTAGGAGCTCTTCCCCTGGAAGACCGGCAGGTCCGTGCCCTTCCCGGCGTCGGTGCACGTCGCCGCGGTCACCTCGTAGTCCACGTAGTCCGACGACGCACGCGCCCACAGCGCCTCGGCGCCGGACCACGCGATCGACGGCGTCCCGGTCGCCGACTCCTGGCCCGACAACGAGATCGCCTGGGCGACCTCGCCGTCCTTCACGCGCTTCGCCGTGGGCGCGTAGTTCATCGAGAACGCCACCCACGCGGACGTCCCGGCCGCGACCACCGCGTTCGGGCCGTTGAAGACGAACGTCTTCCCGGGCTTGTCGTAGAGCGTGGCGAGGTCGATCGGGGTCGGGGTCGCGACGCACGCGGGGCACGCCGCGAGTTCGTCGGTGTCGCCGTCGCAGTCGTCGTCCTTGCCGTTGCAGACCTCGGTCGGGGCCGGGCCGCACTTCCCGCACGCGTTCAGCAGGCCCTCGTCGGTCTCGCCGTTGCAGTCGTCGTCCTTGCCGTTGCACTGCTCGCCGGGCGCGTTGCCGCAGCCGCCGCAGGCGTTCAGCAGGCCCTCGTCCGTCTCGCCGTCGCAGTCGTTGTCGAGGTCGTCGCAGGCTGCCTCGTCCGCCTCCCAGTCCGGGCCGTAGACGGCCGCGTCGCAGACCCAGGCCCCGCCCTTGCACAGCTCCTTCGCGCCCTTGCAGACGCCCGCCTGCTTCGGGCACGCGCCGCCCTTGCCCGCCTGCCCCTCGTCCGTGCCGCCGTCGCAGTCGTCGTCCTTGCCGTTGCAGGTCTCCTCGGGCTGGGGCGCGCACTCGCCGCAGGTGTTGACCACGCAGCACGTCCCGGCCTCGCAGCCGCCGCCCTTGCAGTCGGTGCCCTTGCTGCACGACTTGCCGTCCGCGCACTTCGCGCAGAGCCCGCCGCCGCAGTCCGTATCCGTCTCGTCGCCGTTCCGCACCCCATCGCCGCACGAGATGCACACCCACCCGACGCACTGGCTGCTCAAAAAGTCGTCCTCGCCGCTGCACTTCGACCCGTCCTTGCACTTGCCGCACGGCCCGCCGCAATCGACGTCGGCCTCGCCCTGGTTGCGCACGCCGTCGTCGCACGTCGGGGCCACGCACACGCCGTACTCGCACGATCCCGACAGGCAGTCGCCGTGCTCCTTGCAGTTCTTCCCGATCGGGCACGCGTCGCACTTCGGCCCGCCGCAGTCGACGTCCGTCTCGGTCCCGACCTTCTGCCCGTCCGAGCAGGACGCGTCCGGCACGCACGCGCCCGCCTCGCACAGGTCGCTCAGGCAGTCGGCCGGGCCGCCGCAGGCCTTGCCGGTCGCGCACCTCGGGCAGGCGCCCCCGCCGCAGTCCGCGTCGGTCTCGGCGCCGTCCTTCAGGCCGTTCTCGCACGACGACGCGGCCACGCAGTTGCCGCCCGCGCAGACCCGGTCCGCGCCGCAGTCGCCGCAGCCGCCGCCGCAGCCGTCGTCCCCGCAGTCCCGCCCCTCGCAGGTCGGGGAGCAGCCGCCCACGCACCGGAGCAGGATCGGGTTGCAGCTCCAGCCGAGCGCCGAATCGCACTCGCCGCAGCTCCCGCCGCACCCGTCGTCGCCGCACTGCCCCCCCTCGCAGTCCGGCAGGCACTCGTCCGACAGACAGGCGGCCGCCTCCTCGTCGCAGCGCTCGCCCTCGGCGCAGTCTCCGCAGGAGCCTCCGCACCCGTCGCCTCCGCAGGCGCGCCCGTCGCACCGCGGGGTGCAGGGCGGGCCGCCCCCGCCCCCCCCGGAGGAGCAGGCGAGCAGGACGGCACAGAGCGCGAGCGAACGGGAGGGGCGCACGGGGGTCATGGCGACGCCTCGAACGAGCCGCCGGGATTGTACGACGCTGCGAAGCGGATGCGCGCAGTCCCGCCCGTCACGCTCGGGACGGGCGCCCGGCGGCAGGGGCCACCCGGCGCACGCTGCGTCGCACCGGCGCCGGGCCGACACGGGCGACCACGTCGTTGACCACGAGGCTCGCGAGCGCCATCCCCCC
>VGRB01000542.1 GCA_016875475.1 Deltaproteobacteria bacterium | reverse complement strand
CCGAGCGGCCCGGCCTCGCGGCCTGCGGGGCACTGGCCCTTCCCGACCGGCGGGACCGGGGTGGGAGGCGGTGGTGGCAGCGGCCTGGGGGCCGGCTTGGGGGCTGGCCCGCCCCCCGCGCGCCCGTCCGATTCACCCCCGGCGGGCCGCGGCGGAGGCAACGCCGCGGCCCGAGGGCTCGCGGGGGGCGGGCCCTGGGGCTCGGGGGCCGGAGCCGGAGCGGGCTCGGGCTTGGGCTCGGGTACGGGGACGGGGGCTGCGGCGACCGGGGCGGGCTCGGCCTCGGCCGCGGGCTCGGGCTTGGGCTCGGGTACGGGGCCGGGGACGGGGACGGGCGGCGCCGGCTCGGCCGGCGCCGGGGCCGCCGCGACCTCCACCGGGATCGGATGGGCCGAAGGCCCGCACGGCTCCATCCTCGCGCCCGCGGTCACCCGGAACTGGGAGTCGCCCAGCCCGGACACGAACCCCTTGCCGGCGGCGACGTAGATCCTCACCGCGTCGGCCACGCAGATGTCCGCGCCGAGCTGGCCTTCCAGCGAGGTGCCGTTCCGGCTGAAGAAGTCGTTCACCTGCGTCGCGGCCCCAAGCTCGGCCAGTAGCTGCACGCGGTCCTTCCAGAACCCCTGCCGCGCGCCGAGCGCGGCCAGGAACTCGTGCGACGTCTCGAACAGCCCGAGCCGCACCCCCTCGCGGAAGCGCATCCCGGTGTTGAACGCGATCGTCGTGTCGCCGATCCGCCCGTCCACGATGACGCGCGGCGTGCCCGACCAGCCGTCCCCGGCGTAGCGCGCGGTCGCGGTCGGGAAGGTCAGGACCGTCTCGAAGCCCAGGCCGAATCCCCGGGTTCTGCGCGGCAGGATCAGGACCTTCGGAGCGAGCTTGAGGTCCCCGATACCCCCCCCGGACGCCGCCGGCACGCCGGGGAAGCCGGAGTCGCCGCGGTCCACGGCGACGATCGGCAGCGCGAGCCCGACGGAAAGACGGCCCCAGAGCGCCACCGCGCCCATGACCTCGAGGTCCGTCCGGTCCAGGACCAGGTCGTACTGCGTCTCCTGGCCCGGCGTCTCGTCGCGGATGGTCAGCGGCCGACGCGCGTGCGTCGCGAAAAGGCCGAACGACCACCAGCGGCCCTCGACCTGCTCGGCCGTGCGCACCGACAGCAGATCGCCCGCGTGCGGCGACGGATCGAACCGCTGCACGTTCACCGCCGGCCCGTCGGCGCGAGCCGCGGGCGCGGATGTGAGGAGCACCACTGCCGCCGCTGTCAACGCGGCGCCAACCGATCGACTCGTCATCGTCGCTGTCCTCCATGGATCGCCGTTGCACCCGCGCACCGGATCGGAAGGGAACGGCCCCACCCGCCGGGTCCCTGGCCGAAGACGCCGCCCTGATGCACGCCGGAATCGAGATGCGACGTCGGTGCGCGGGCGACGTCTTCTACACTTGTGAGAGGGACCCGGCGGGGGAGCAGGGGGAACAGGCGGAACAGGCGGAACAGGGTCTCCCGAAAGGGATCTTGCGAGGGGGCTGCCGAAAGGGATCTTGCGAGAGGGATGCACGCCGGGTCCATCCTCATCATCAGTGCACCGCCGGATTCTCGTCGTTCGCGTCCGTGCCGTTCGTCGCCTTGTACTTGTTCTCCGCCCCGCACAGGCACCTGTAGACCGGCGCGCTTCCCTTCCCGTCGCCGTAGCCGTCGTTGTCGTTGTCGCGCCAGAAGTTCTTGCACCCTGTCGCGGTCTCGGTCCACCCGTTGCACTCGATGTTGCAGTTGTCGTCGTAGGTGGTCGCGCAGCGCTCCGCCGCGCCCGGGTACGCGCTCGCGTCGCCGTCCTGGCAGTCGTCGTGGGTTTTCACGTTGTACGATCCGTAGGCCACGCAGTAGCACCGCTTGTCGGTCGGGTGGCCGTGGCCGTCGCCGTCGCCGTCGCGCCACCAGTCGGAGCAGCCGGTCGCGTTCTGGTCGTTCGTGTTGCTGTCGCAGTCGTCGTCGTACGAGGTCGAGCAGGTCTCGGTCCCGGCGGGGCTGACCGCGCTCCTTCCGTCGTCGCAGTCGGCCGCGTTGCCGGACCACCCGGCGGGCGGCGCGCACCAGCACTGGGACACGGACGGGTTGCCGTACCCGTCGCCGTCGCCGTCCTGCCAGACGCTCCCGCAGTTCGCGGCGTCGCGCTCGTTCGCCCCCCCCGCGCAGTTGTCGTCGTACGCGGTCGAGCAGTCCTCGCCGCGGCCCGGATAGACCGTCGCGCGCGTGTCGTCGCAGTCGAGCGCGTTCGACCCGCGCCACGCCCCGGACGCCACGCAGTAGCACCGGGTCGCGCTCGTGCCGAAGTTGTCGAAGTCCCCGTCGTAGTTGAAGTTCGTACACCCCGTCGCGTTCTGGTCGTTCGCGTCCGAGTCGCAGTTGTCGTCGTATGCCGTACCGCACCGCTCCTTGGCCCCCGGGTACGCGGCCGGGTCGCCGTCCTGGCAGTCGTCGTGGACCTTCGCGGAGTACTTGCCGTTCGCGCCGCAATAGCACCGCTTGTCCGTCAGGTGGCCGTGGCCGTCGCCGTCCGCGTCGAGCCACCAGTCGGAGCAGCCGGCCGAATTCAGCTCGTTCGCGTCGCCGTCGCAGTCGTCGTCGTAGGCGGTCGCGCAGCGCTCGCCCGCCCCCGGGTACGCGGCCGGGTCGCCGTCCTGGCAGTCGTCGTGGACCTTCGCGGAGTACTTGCCGTTCGCGCCGCAATAGCACCGCTTGTCCGTCAGGTGGCCGTGGCCGTC
>VGRB01000541.1 GCA_016875475.1 Deltaproteobacteria bacterium | reverse complement strand
CGGCAAAGCCCGTACCCGCACCCGAGCCCGAGCCCGCGGCGAAGCCCGTAACCGCCCCGGAGCCCGCCCCGGAGCCCGCATCCGTTGCCGAGCCCGCGGCGAAGCCCGTACCCGCCCCGGAGCCCGCACCCGAGCCCGCGGCGAAGCCCGCAACCGCCCCGGAGCCCGCCCCGGAGCCCGCCCCGGAGCCCGCCCCGAAGCCCGCACCCGCTGCCAAGCCTGCGGCAGAGTCCGTGCCCAGGCCGAAGCCCAAGGTCACCCGGCCCGAGGTCGCGCTGAAGCTCCTCGTGTCGGGCCATGGGGACGATCTGGCCGAGGCGGTGGCGCTCCTGGCCGCAACGCCCGACCTGCTCAAGAAGCACCGGAAGGCGCTCGCGGTCGCGGTCAGGGAGGCGGAGCGGGACCCGGAGGTCGCGGCTCGGGTGGCCTCGCTCCTCCGGGATCGCGGAGACGAGGGCTGCGCGTTCGCTGCGTCGCTCATGGACTCGAAGCACCCGACGTGGGTCTCCCGCGTCCTCGCCGGGTACCGCGACATGCCGGCTTGTCCGGCGCTGCGCGAGCGCCTGATGGACGTGCTCCGGTGGCTGCCCGACCCGGACAGGGATCCGGAGGCGGCCCGCAAGGCCTCGGCGATCCTGATGATCGTGCGCGCGGACCGCGAGGAGGGCGTGGGCGGGCGTGCCTGCCGCTACGTCATGGGCGGCCCGGAGACCCTCCGCCGCGAGGCCGTGGAGGCGATCTTCGCCGCCAGGCCCGCGGACGGTCCGCAGTGCCTTGTACGGGCCTACTCGGAAGCCCGCCGCACCGGCGCGACCACCTCGACGGACCTGCGCCATTTCCTGCTGGAGGCCATCGCGGTCGTCGGCGGGCCGGACGCGGTCCCGACGCTGATCTTCGCCCTCGAGGCCCCGGACGACCGGGCGGTTGCGTGCCGCCTGCTCGGCGCCGCGGGCGCGTCCGCGATCTCGAGCATGGTGTTCGCGGTCCGCAGCACGGAGGCGCGTGCGATCGGCGTTGGCGAGTGCCTGGCGGGCATCGGCGGCCCCGCGCTGCCGTCCGTGCTCACGCTCGCCGACCATCCGTCCCCCCAGGTGCGCGACTTCGCGGCCTGGTTCCTGACGCGGTACCGCTCGCCCGAAGCGCGCAAGGCCCTGGAAGGCCGCTACCATTCCGGCAAGGGCGGGCTCAAGAAGCCGGCGCTGTTCGACCTGCTCGCGGGCTACCCGATCGACCAGGTCCGCGAGGTCGTCGAATCGGCGCTGGCCGATCCGGACCCGGAGATGCGACTTCGCGCGGTCGAGGCGATCGAGGCGTCCCACTCGCGGGCCTTCGGCGCCCGCCTGCTCGGCGCCGCCGAGGAGGACTCCGCGCCGGCCGTGCGCCGCCGTGCGCTCGAGGCCATGTGGCGCCTGGGCGATGCGTCCGTCGTGCCGCTCGCCTTGCGGCAGGTCCAGTACGAGGGCCCGGACGTCGCCGCGACCGCGGCCCACCTGCTCGGCTACCTCGGGGACGCGACCGCCGTCGACGTGCTGCGGTCCGCCCTCCCGGCCAAGGCCCCTGCCGTCGCGCAGGCCGCCGCGACCGCGCTCAGAGTGCTGTGCTACCAGGACCCCGCCGCCAAGGGGAAGCTGGAGTGGCGCACGGCCCCGAAGCCCGACAAGGTCCCGGCGGGCCGCGAGGTCGCGGTGCCAGGCGGCAAGGCCATCGTCGTCGGCAAGACCTCGGGCACGCTCGTGATCGTGCTCCCCGGCGGCCCGGGCATGGACTTCGGCTGGGCCCGGCCCGCGCTCGACGGGGTCGCGGACACGGTCGCCTACCTGGAGCCCGCCGCGGTCGACGAGGGCGGCCAGCCGTCCGCGATCGTTGTGCCCGCCGCGCTCACCGGCCTGCTCGAGGCGCTCAAGCGGCCGAACGCGATCCTCGTCTCGGACGGGCTCGGCGGCACGGCCGCGCTCTGGCTCGCCGTCCAGGTGCCCGATGCCGTGGCGGGCGTGGTCGCCGTCGCGGCGCCGCTCCCGGGTGCGATCGACGCGTTCGACGCGGCCTTCCTCGCCGCGGTCCCCGAGCCGTACCGCGGGCTGGCGGGCGCGATCGCGAAGGACGACGCGCGCTTCCACCCGGAGGCGCTCGACGGCTACGTCGGGAGGCTGCTCGCCACCGGCATGGCCGGCCGCGACGCCCGTCCCGAGTCCGTGCTCCGCGTGCGAACCGACCTCGCCCGGTCCTCCAGGGCGCGCGCGGTGCTTGCGAGGCCCGAGGTCCGCTTCGCCCCGACCGAGATGAAGGGATTGGCGCTCTGGCTCGGCCCGCTTTCCTCCCTCCCGGAGGATCTGCGGACGTCCTACATGGACGTGGCTGGCCTGGCCCCGGGCCGCGTCCGCATCGAGGATCGCGCGGACTGCGGGTTCCTGCCGACGGTCGTGTGCGAGGGGCTGTTCGCGAAGCGGATCAGGAACTTCGTGCGCGAGACGAGCGGCCGCTAGGCCGGGTTCGGAGGATGTGTGCCCGCCCGGCGGTCGGCCGCGGCGAGCGATTGCGGGGGCGACGTGAGCGTAGCGGTGAAGGCGGAACAAGCGACCGAGGTCGGGAAGGCCATCGCGGCCGAGGTCGGCCAGGTCTTCCTGGGCAAGCCCGAGGTCATCGACCTCGCGGTCATCGCGCTTCTCGCGCGAGGCCACGTGCTCCTGGAGGACGTCCCGGGCGCCGGCAAGACGCTGCTCGCCCGTGCGCTGGCCCGCGCGATCGGGGGGGTGTTCCGCCGCATCCAGTTCACCGCGGACCTGCTCCCGTCGGATATCAC
>VGRB01000540.1 GCA_016875475.1 Deltaproteobacteria bacterium | reverse complement strand
GTGTGCGGAATGACGGACCGTTGGACGTGACGCTGGACCAGGGGGCCGTCAAGATGACGGCGTTCCGCCTCAGGGGCGACGACTCCAGCCTCGCCTTCACGGGGTCCGTGGACGTCCTGAGCGGGACGCTGGGGCTTCACGTGGAGGGCGGCACCGACCTTGGCGTGCTCCAGGCGTTCTCGCGGAATGTGCGCAGCGCGGGGCGTGCCGCCGTCACGGTGGACGTGGGCGGCACGTTCGAGCGGCCGCTGATCGCGGGGTTCGCGGACCTGACCGAGGGGCGGCTGCGGTCGATGCTGATGCCCCACGCGGTCGAACGCATCAACGGGCGTGTGCAGTTCGACGGCCGCCATATCCGCGTGGATGACATTCGCGCCCGCGTGGCGCGCGGGGACGTGCGGTTCGGCGGGCGTATCGGGCTCGAGGGATTCGCGCCGTCCACGGTCGACCTCACGGCCAGCGGCGAGGGCATGGAATTCCGCTACCCGGAGGGGTTCCGGTCGGTCCTTGACGCCGACCTCGCCTTGCGGGGCCCGCTCAGCCAGCCCGTCCTCAGCGGCACGGTGCAGGTGCGCGACGCCACCCTGAAGCGGCGCCTGGACCTGGGCTCGGGCATGCTGGAACTCGGCACGGCTGCGGCGGGCGCGGCGGCGAGCGGTTCGCCGGCCGGCGGCCCGGCGGGATTCCCCCTGCGATTCGACGTCCGCATTCTGGCGCCGCAGGCGCTGGAGATCGACAACAACCTGGCCCGCATCACGTCGAGCGCCGATCTCCGGCTGGCCGGCACCTACGACAAGCCCCTCCTGTTCGGCCGAGCCGAAGTGGACCGGGGCGAGGTCTGGTTCGAGGGCAAACGGATCGTCGTCACGCGCGGGAACATCGACTTCACGAACCCGGCCAGGATCGAGCCGTCGTTCGACGTCGAAGCCGAGACCCGCGTGCGCGCACCGGGGCAGACGTATCGTGTGACCATCCGCGTGCTCGGCACGATGCAGCGGATGACCCTCGATCTGTCGTCCGACCCTCCCTTGCCGCAGGTCGATATCGTCACGTTGCTGCTCGGCGACGCGGGCTCGACGCAGGACCCGGAACTGCGCGCGCTGCAGAACCCCAACATCGCGGAGCAGTCGCTGATCCAGGCGCGCGCCGCCCGGCTGCTCGCCAGTCCGATCGCGTCGAACGTCGGGCGGGTCGTCGAGCGGACGTTCGGGGTCGACACGTTCCAGATCACGCCGATGCTCACCGACCCGTCCCAGCAGTCCGGCCGGTTCCTGCCTGGCGCGCGGCTCATGATCCTGAAGCGCATCTCGGATCGCGTCTATCTGACGTACTCGCGCAGCCTGACATCGTCGATTGGCGATCAGGTCATCCTGCTCGAGTACGACCAGAACGACCGGCTGTCATGGGTGGTGACCCAGAACGAGGACCGCACGTACGCCATCGACGTTCGTGTGCGGCACATCTTCTGATGCGTGTCCGATTCCGGCTCCTGGCGGCGTTCGTGGCGACCTGGAGCGTGCTGCTCGCCGGCGCGGCGGCGGCCCAGGAGGCGAGTGACGCGGCGCTCGACCGGGTGTTCGGCGTGCCCGTGACGGCGGTGCGCGTGACTGCCGACGGCATCGAGGTCCGCGATCCGCAGGTCCAGAGCCTGATCGAGATGCGCGCCGGCGAGCCGCTCACGCCTGCGGCCGTGCGGCGGACCATCGTGCACCTGATGGCCCTGGGGGTCTACCTCGACGTGCGCGTCCGCGCGGAGGCGGCACACGGCGGCGCCCGCGTGGCCGTCGAGCTCATCCCCCTGCGCGAGGTGGCACGCCTGGTGTTTGCCGGTGAGACCGGGTTGCCCGAACGCGTGCTGCGCGACGCGGCCGTCCTGCGCTTCGGCCCGAAGCCGCCGATCGGCCGGGCCACCGACCTCGCCCGGACCCTCGAGGATGTCTACCGCGATCACGGGTACCTCCGCGCGTCGGTTCGGCCGCGCCCGTTCGACGCCGCCGGTCTTGGCCGCGGCGACCTGGTGTTCGATGTCGCTCCCGGAACGCGGGCTGTCGTGCGATCCGTCCAGTTCCGCGGGGCGCCCGACGAGGCGGTCGCCCAGGTCCGCGACGGCCTGGCCCTGAGGCCGGGCGCGGCATACGAACCGGCGGCGCTGCGCCGCCGGCTTGCCGTCGATGTCGACGCGTTCAGGGCGCGCGGATACCTCGAGGCCCGCGCGGACCCGTTCGTGAGCGTTCACGCCGGAGGCGACGCGGTCGACCTGACCGTCGCGGTCAACCGCGGGCCGCTCGTGTCCGTCTCGTTTGCCGGCGACCCGATCCCCGCCAAGGATCGCGAGGCGCTTGTGCCCGTCGCGCGGGAGGCGTCGGCGGACGAGGACCTCCTCGAAGATGCCCAGTTCGGCATTGAACGGCATCTCAGGAACCAGGGGTACCGCGACGCCCGGGCGCCGTTCACGCGCGTGGAGTCCGCCGGGCGGCTCACCATCGTCTACACGGTGACCAAAGGGCCGTTGTATCGGGTGGCGGCGGTCGCCTTCGAGGCCGTGGCGTCGGCGGCGCTTCCCGTCCAGGGCAGTCTGGCGGGGTTGAAGCCCGGCGACGCGTTCGTACAGGCCCGCCTCGACGCCGATGTGGCGGCCGTCATCGCCGACCTCCGGCGCCGGGGATACACCCGAGCGACGGTGACCCCTACGGTCGTCTTCGACACGGCTACCCGGCGGATCGGCGAGGTGGCCGTCAGGGTAGCGCTCCGCGTGGACGAGGGGCCCCGTGCCGTGGTCACGAGCGTGGGCTTCGACGGCGCCCTCGTAAAA
>VGRB01000539.1 GCA_016875475.1 Deltaproteobacteria bacterium | reverse complement strand
TTATGAGCGCGTTCTGCACCGAGACGCCGGAAGGGAAGAGGTGCGCGCGTCCCTGCACCGACGGCTCGACCTGCGACCCCGGCCACGAGTGCGTTCAGGTCTCGGCCTACGGCGACATGCTGTTCGTCTGCGTCCACCGCGCGCCCCGGACGTGCCGGCCCTGCGTGTCGGCCGAGGACTGCGTCGGGTCGTACGGGACGGCCGCGATGCTCTGCGAGCGGCTCGGCGGGTTCGGGTTCTGCGTGGCCGGGTGCGAGGACGCGGCCGGCTGCGGCGGCGCGGGATGGTCGTGCGTCGAGGCGCGCGGCGGGAAGCGGTGCACGCCCGACGACGGTACGTGCCCGTGCTCGGCGAGACACGCGGAAGGGGGCGTGGAGGGCGCCTGCTTCCGCACGAACGACGTCGGCACGTGCGAGGGCCGGTTCGCCTGCCTGGCCGGGGGCGGCATCGGGGACTGCGACGCCCCCGAGGCGGCGGTCGAGGCGTGCAACGCGCTCGACGACGACTGCGACGGCGGGACCGACGAGGACTTCGTCACGGCCGGCGAGTGCGACATCGAGAACGGGCACGGGATCTGCAAGGGCGCCTGGGTCTGCAAGGACGGCGCGCAGGCGTGCGACGGGCGACCGCCCATGCCCGAGGTCTGCAACGGCATCGACGACGAGTGCGACGGCGAGACGGACGAGGGGTTCGCGGACATGGACGCCGACGGCCTCGCGGACTGCGCCGACCCGGACGTGGACGGGGACGGCGCGGCGAACGAGGCGGACGTGTGCCCGTACCTCGCCGACCCGGACCAGCTCGACAACGACCACGACGGGGACGGGGACGCCTGCGACGCGGACGACGACGACGACGGGGTCATCGACACCCTGGACGGCTGCCCGTTCGTGCCGAACCCGGACCAGATCGACATCGACCACGACGGGAAGGGCGACGCGTGCGACGACGACATCGACGGCGACGGAGCGGGGAACGCGACCGACAACTGCCCCTACCTGCCGAACCCCGGCCAGGAGGACGCGAACGGGAACGGCGTCGGCGACGCGTGCGACAGCGACGCGGACGGCGACGGCATTCCGAACGCGCAGGACGTCTGCCCGCTCGTGGCGGACCCGGCGCAGCTCGACGACGACCACGACGGCAGGGGCGACGCGTGCGACTGCGACGCCGACAACGACGGCGTGCAGAACCCCGCCCAGGGCTGCCCGACGGCGTGCGAGAAGTGCGACAACTGCCCGCTCGACCCGAACCCGAAGCAGCTCGACACGGACGGCGACTCGCTCGGGGACGCGTGCGACGACGACGCGGACGGCGACGGCGTGCCGAACGGCGAGGACAACTGCCCGGGCACGCCCAACCACGACCAGCTCGACTCGAACGGGAACGGGCTCGGCGACGCCTGCGAGGGCGACTGGGACGGTGACGGCGTGAAGAACGCGACGGACGTCTGCCCCTGGGTGCCGGACCCGGGACAGGAGGACCTGGACAGGGACGGCGCGGGCGACGCCTGCGACTGCGACATGGACGGCGACGGGCTGTCGAACGGGGGCGAGGACCCGGCCGGCGACGCGTGCATCCCGGCGGTCCCGGCCGACAACTGCCCCGCGATCGCGAACCCCGACCAGGCGGACCTGGACGGCGACGGGATCGGCGACGCCTGCGATCCGGACCGCGACGGCGACAAGGACCCGGACGCGACCGACTGCGCGCCGGGCGACCCCTGGGTGCACCACGCCGCGCCCGAGTCGTGCAACGCGGTGGACGACAACTGCAACGGCGTCACGGACGACCCGGACGCCGCGGGCTGCAAGCTCCGGTACTGGGACGGCGACCTCGACGGCGCGGGCACGCTGGTGGCGAAGTGCCTCTGCGAGGCCGGAGGGGGGTTCACGGCGGACAAGCCGGGCGACTGCAACGACGCGGACCCGGCGGTCCACCCCGGCGCGACCGAGGCGTGCGCGAACTGGCGGGACGACGACTGCGACGCGCAGGTGGACGAGCCGGGCGCGTCGGGGTGCGCGGTGCTCCACAAGGACGCGGACGGCGACGGGTACGGGGCGGACGCGGACTCGATGTGCCTGTGCTCGCCCTGGAACGGGTACGCGACGCCGACCGGCGGCGACTGCAACGACCTCGACAAGGGCGTGTTCCCGGGGCAGGTCGAGTCGTGCAACGGAAAGGACGACGACTGCGACGCGGTCGCGGACGGGACCGGCTCCGCGGGGTGCACGCAGTTCCTGCTGGACGCGGACCGCGACGGGTTCGGCAACGACGCGGACAAGCTGTGCCTCTGCAAGGCGACGGCGCCGTACGACGCGGTGAAGGGCGGCGACTGCGACGACGACGCGGCCTCGTCGAACCCGGCCGCGCCGGAGAAGTGCAACACCGTGGACGACGACTGCGACGGGGCCACGGACGAGCAGGCGGCGGCGGGGTGCAGGGAGCACTACATGGACGGCGACGGGGACGGGTACGGCGCGCTTGCCGCGTCGAAGTGCCTGTGCGCGCCGGCGGCCCCATTCACCTCGACGAACCCGACGGACTGCAACGACGCGGACGCGGCGGTCTCCCCGGGCGCGACCGAGGCGTGCAACGGCGTGGACGACGACTGCGACGCCCAGGCGGACGAGCCGGGCGCAGCGGGGTGCGAGACGTACTGGCGCGACAACGACGGCGACGCCTACGGGGTGGAGACGGACAGCCGGTGCCTCTGCGCGCCGTCCGGCAAGTACGTCGCCGAGTCGACGGGCGACTGCAACGATTCGGACAAGGCCGTCTATCCGGGCGCGACCGAGCTGTGCAACGGAGAG
>VGRB01000538.1 GCA_016875475.1 Deltaproteobacteria bacterium | reverse complement strand
GGGTCGCCGGTAGCCCGACGTGCGGTGTCGCCGCGCCCCGGGACGGGCGCTCGTTGCAGCCCGGGTGCCAGGGTGTTATCGTTCCTACCGGAATGGCGACATGGTGACACCATGGTCCGGACGCAGATCCAGTTGACCGAGGATCAGATGGCTGCGCTGAAGGCCCTGTCGTCGAAGACGGGACGTTCGGTCGCCGAGATTTTCCGTCGCGGCGTCGACTGCGTGCTGGACGTGCCCCACGAGCCTTCGCCGGCCGAGCGCCGGCAGCGGGCGCGGGCCGCCTTCGGGCGGTTCCGGTCGGGAGTCGCCGATCTCGCGAGCCGGCACGACGACTACCTGGCCGAGGCCTACGAGAAGGGCGGGCGGCGGTGAGCACGTTCGTGGACACGTCCGCCTTCGTCGCGCTGCTGAACGCGGACGACTCGTTCCACGAGGCCGCGGTCGCGACGTGGGAGCGCCTGGCCGACGCGGAGGAGCCGCTCGTGACGAGCAGCTACGTCGTGGTCGAGACGAACGCACTGGTGCAGCGGCGGCTTGGCATGGACGCGCTTCGCGCCTTCTCCGACGACGTGGTCCGGGCCGTCCAGGTCGCGTGGGTCGGTCGGGAGGTCCACGAGGCCGCGACCTCGGCGCAGATGCTGGCCGGTCGCCGCCACCTGAGCCTGGTCGACTGCGCGAGCTTCCTGGTGATGCGGCACCTCGGCCTGACCGAGGTCTTCGCGTTCGACGACCACTTCCGGGACCAGGGATTCCGCGTCATCCGGCGGTAGCCGGGGCTCCGGCGCGATCACGGGGACGGCGGCCGGCGCGGATCCCAGATCACGCGCTCGGGGGGGGCGCCGTTCCAGAACCGCGAGATCGCCTCGGGGAGCGTGGAGCCGGGGTCGCCGAGGACCCACTGGTCGGTCGCGCGGACCACGTCGTGGTAGAACGACCAGCCGAGGAACCACCAGGCGGACAGGCCGTCGGACGCGCCGGGGTCGGGATCGACGGCGAGGACGTCCGCGAGCTGCCGCTCCCCGTAGCGCGCCGCGGCCTCCGGGTCGTCGGGCTTGTTGTGGTACGCGGCGAACGTGTGGTCCATCAGGCTCTGCTGGAGCATCACGGGCAGGCCGAGTCCCCGCGGCGGCGGCGCGGCCAGGGCCGGCAGGAAGCGGTAGCCGAACACGCAGTCGCCCGGGTGGCCGCCGAAGTCGAGCATGGCGCGCTCGCACGGGGGGGAGAAGCGGTAGTGGAACTCGGACCACGCGCGGCGCATCACGTCGGCGTCCGAGGTCGCGGCGAGCATCACGCGCATGTCCGGCTCGTCCCAGTCGTGCACCAGCCAGCCCGCGTCGATCAGGAGCCGGATCCGGCCGTCCGCGGCGGCGCCAGGCAGGAGGTCGGCGAGGAGGTCGGCGTTCCCGGCGACGCCGAATGCGCCCGACGACGTGCCCGAGAACAGGACGCGCGTCCCCGGGTCGTCGGTCAGCCCGTATCGCTCCGCGAGCGTGTCGATCATCGCCGCGACGTTCAGCCGCCCGGAGAAGTGCCAGGCGCTGTCCGGGTTGTTCCCGAACGCCCGCGGCTCGGTCCCGGTCCCGGCCCAGAAGTCGGACGAGCAGTACCAGGCGAACACGTGGTTCGCGTCGAACAGGTCCGGGTTCGCGGCCTGGCTCCGGTCGACCACCCCCCCGGTCTCGCCGTCGTCGGGGACGAACAGCGTCCGGTCCGGGAGCTTCACCGACGACATCAGGTCCGGCGTGCGCAGGCAGGGCACGGCCGCGTCGTCGCAGAACCCGCCGCCGCGCAGGCTGATCGACCAGTCGCGAGACCCGGTCGGCGACGGCCGCACCCGGAACGCGAACGGCGACCCGTCGTTGCACCGGGCGTCCGCGAAGCGGGCGGGGTCGCGCTCCGCGGGCTTCACGACCTCGTAGCGGCCCGGCGGCCCGGCCGGCAGGCAGCCCGACGTGTCGTACCCGGCGCAGTCCGCGCGGCACGACGCGTCCCCGGACGCCCACGCCGCCCCGAGGTCCGCGCACGGCCGCCCCGCGCCGCCGTCGCACGCCTCGCCGATCTCGACCTCGCCGTTCCCGCACGCGGGGTCCGCGGGCACGGCGAGCCCGTCCGCCTTCGAATACGCGGCCTTGTACAGGAAGAACGACTGCTTGGGCCTGCGCCGGCCGTCCACGAGCCCCTTCAGGTTCCAGCCGGGACGCGGGTGCGGCCTGCCCGTGGACGGCTTCCACCCCATGCGGAAATCCGCCCACACCCAGGGCATCACGCCGCGCAGCCACTCGCGATCCGCGGCCTGCCGCAGGTGCAGCCTGTGCAGGCGGACCTGGAAGTCCTCGGTGTACGAGTGGTCGAACGGATCCTCCTCGGCGGGCGGCCGGTGCGACCGGCGGCCGCGCAGCGCGTCCCCCCCGAACTCCGACAGGAAGAAGGTCTTGTCCGGCCAGCGCGCGTGCGCCTTGTCGAGATAGGCGCCGAGCTGGTCCGACGTGCCCTGGTACCAGCCCCAGTACTCGTTGACGCCGACCACGTCCACCGGCGCCACGCCCGTGTCGATCTCGCTGAACGACGCCAGCGGCTCGTTCACGACCGCCTGCATCACGGGCCGGGAGGGGTCCTCGGTCCGGGCCGCGTCGGCGAGCGCGCGCACGAACCCCTCCGCCTCGGGCGCGAACGTCCAGACCTCGTTCGCGACCGACCACATCACCACGCCCGGCCGCGTCGAGTCGCGCGCCACCAGCCGCCGGATCGCGCGGACGGAACGATCGAGCAGGACCGGGTCGGCGAGCTGCGGCGCCGCGAGCTGGTAGACCGGGGGG
>VGRB01000537.1 GCA_016875475.1 Deltaproteobacteria bacterium | reverse complement strand
AGACGATCGCGCCGCGGGGCAGGGTGGGGAGCGTTTCCAGCACGAAGCGGTACTCGAGATCGACCGTCCGCGGCACGCAGATCCGGGCCATGGGGCCGGGCGTGCTCGCGACCAGCCAGACGCACGCGAGCGCAGCCGCGACCGTGCCCGCGACCGGCCGGAAGCGGGCCGCGACGGCCCACGCCGCCTCGACGCCCAGCGCGGCCAGCACGGCGAGCGGCAGGAACGCGAAGGTCTGGTAGCGGGCCGACGAGATCGCCATCCCCCCGCTCGTCCAGTTGGACGCGGGCACCAGCACGACGGCGGCGGCGACGATCGCCCAGATCGCCAGGCGGGGCGCGCGGAGGAACCCGTACGCGACGCCCGCGACCGACAGCCAGCGCGCCGCGGCCGGGGTGTAGTCCGGGTCCACCCACACGCACGCGGCGCGCGTGAACGGCAGCGTGTCGAAGCGGAAGAAGCCCGCGTAGCTGCCGACCAGGCCCGCCCCCCCCGCGCCCGGCATCAGCCATCTCGCGACCGCGACCGCGGCCACGATCGCGTGCGCGGCGAGCGCGGCGGACCACGGGCGTTCGCGCCGGGCCACGAACGACCACAGCCAGAACGCGGGCAGCGCGACGACCGCCTCGGGCCGGGTGTTCAGGAGCAGCACGGCCGCGATCGCGTACGCGACGAGGGCGGCCCGCGCGGGCCGCGACAGCGCGAGCAGGGCCGCGGCCCCGAGGAACGCGACGTACGACTGGCGGTTCGCCTCGCCGCCGAAGCGGACCATCAGCGGGTGGAAGGCCAGGACCGCACCGGCGACGAGCCCGACCCAGCCCGGACGGACCTCCCGCATCGCGAGCGCGAGCAGCGGGGGCGCGAGCGACCCGAGCGTCATCCCGACCCACACGAGGTCGAGCGGGTCCGAGCCGAGGACGGGCCCGAGCACCCGGAGCAGGCCCGCCGAGCCGAGCCCGTAGCTCGGCGCGAACAGGTTCATGTGGAGGTCCCCCGGACCGGAGGTCGCGAGCGCCGCGCGGACCGCGAACGCCCCCCCCGCGAGCGCGAGCAGGAGGCCGAGCCTGACCGGGGACGAGCCGCGCGCCGCCAGGGCGACCTCGCGCGCGAGCAGGACCAGCAGGACGCACCACAGGACGGCCAGCAGGTCGGCCGCGTCGAGGTTCTCGCCGAGCCTCGCGACGTCGTTGACGACCGACGATATCGCCGCGGAGGCCTTCTCGAACGCGCCCGCCTCCGGCTCCCGCCCCTCGTCCGTCCGGTCGGGCGACGCAGCGGTCCACGGGTCCCCGTCGGCCGCTCCCGCGTCGAGGCGCTCCCGGACCCAGGCCGCGACCGCGGGCGGAGCGCCGGCGGAGTCGATCCGGAAGTGCACGGAGGCCGGGCAGTCGGCGCACGCGTCGGTCGGGTGGCGGAGGCCGACCCGGGCGGTCGCGCCGTCCGGTCCCGCCAGCCGCACCTCCGCGCGCTCCCCGATCGAGATGCCGGTGACCGACCAGCCGGGAGGCGGGGGGTGGCCGGTGGAGAGGAGCGCCGCCTTGAACCAGCCGGTCCGCTCGGGTCCGATCACGGGCCGTCCCGCGGGCGGAGCGGCTCCGCCCGGGGGAGAGGGACCCTCCTGGGCGTGCGCCGCCGCCCCCGCCAGCGAGGCGGCCAGCACGACCCCGAGCAGCCGGCAGGTCCGCGTCACAACAGCCCCATCCGGAACAGCTCCCGCTGGATCACCTCGGCGTACCACGCATACACGTGCGCCGGCGGGTGGATCTCCTTGTACTCCGGTCCGGCGCCCGGCGGGAGGTGCTCGTGCAGCCAAATCGACAGCGGCTGCATGCCCTTGCTCCGCATCCGGTCCACGAGCTTCCGGTGCGGGTGCAGCAGCACGACCGGCACCCCCCCGAAGCCCCCGTCCCCGCAGAAGGCGACGAACGGCTCGTCGTTGAGCGCGTCGTCGTCGTCCTTCCCGGGGTTCGGGTCCGCGCCCGCGAGGTGGTTCAGCCCGAGCACCACGGCGCGCCACAGGGCGGACAGCTCGAACAGCCGGGTGCCCGCTGTCCGGCCGAGCGGGAAGATCCGCACGTTCTGCCACCACAGCTCGGGCTCGCGCTCGAAGTGGCGGCGCGGGTCGTCGCCCCGGAGGAACGGCCGCCTGCCCATGTTGTTGTGCTGGAGGATCACGAGGTCGGGCCGGTAGGCGGGCAGGACCCGCCGCGCGGATTCCATCATCTGGCGGAGCGTGTAGGCGCTGACGCCCGCGTTCCAGACCTCCCAGCGCACGTCTCCGCCGGCCGCGTTCAGCCTCCGCTCGAGCTGCGCCGGGTACGTGTCGCCGTCCGACACCGCGGCGCCGTAGGTGTTCGACGCCCCGAGCACCACGATCCGCCGCACGCCGTCGGGCTTCGCGGCGATCCGCTCCGGGTCGCGGAACCCGAGCGCGTTCACGGTCACCTTCCGCTCCCCGTACTCCGCCCGCGCGCCCGGCTTCAGGCGGTAGAGCAGCGGCCCCTCGTCGGGCTCGTGCACCTCCGGGTCCGCGTGGTTGACGTAGAGGAGCGCGCCGAGCAGCCGCCAGTCGATGCCGGTCGCGCGGATCCCCGCCTCGCCGACCGCAGCGAACAGGATCGCGGCGATCGTCGTCCCGAGGACAGCCCGTCCCCGCCTCCCGTCCCTGCCCGCGCTGCCCGCGATGCCCTTGCCGCCCTTGTCGCCCGCCTCCGCCACGCGCCACTCCATCCGGAGCATTCCGCGCTGTCGCCCGGCCCGCACCAGCCCGCGCTGTCGCCCGGCCCGCACCAGCCCGCGCTGTCGCCCGGCCCGCACCAGCCCGCGCCG
>VGRB01000536.1 GCA_016875475.1 Deltaproteobacteria bacterium | reverse complement strand
ACGATGCCACTCGTGTTGTCGTAGACCGATACGTTGCGGATGGAGACGGACGGGTAGGCGTTGGACACGCGGATCCCCGCGCCCTGGCACAGCGAGAAGTTCCCGCCTTCGATGGCGATCTGGGCATTCCAGCCGTTGACCCCGTCGCCAGTCGCGACGTACTCGACCGTCCAGCCCACCAACGTGGCGGAGAACCCGCCCGATACCGCAGCGCCGCTTCCGCACGAGGAGATGCGGTTGCGGTAGTAGGTGACGGGGATGGTGCAGCCCGTCACGCTCACCGCGCTCCCGGACATGTCCTCGAACTTGTTGTCGTCGAGCCTGGTGGGACAGCCGCTGACCCCGTACGTCCCGTCGCGGACCGAGACGTTGGTGATGTCCGCCGCGATGCGCTTGTCGTCGATGTCGAAGGCGCGGTATGCCCCGGCGATCGCGGCCCGATCGACCTTCATGACCCCGACCGGCCGGACGCGGACCCCGTACCAGGACGAGGCGGTCGCCCCATTGCCGAGCGTGACGGGATCGGCCTCCGTTCCAGCCACGGCGAGGTTCCCCTCGACGATCAGCGGGGTCCGATCCCGGTCCGCGCCGCCGCCGGTCATGTCCATGTCGAGCGGGACCACCTCGGTCCCGGGCTGGACCGTCAACTTGGACCCCACGGGCACGAGCACGTCCCCGACGAGGCCCACGACGCCGCTCCATGTCTCGCTCTTCGAGAGCGTGCCGACCGAGGTCAGGCCGTCGCGTACCTCGACGTAGACGCTGGACGAGTCGGAGGCCCCGCCCGGGGTGGTCGCGCTGACCGTGATCAGGTGCCAGCCGGCCGAGAGCCCGGTCACGTCGAGGGACGGCCCGGTGCCGAGCGGGCCCTGCACGTCCGACGACCACGAGACGCCCGAGTCATGGACGCCCGCGCCCGCGGGCACGGCGGCCTCGAGGTGCACGTCCGGCCGGACCGGGAGCCACCCGTCGGGCGAGACGATGGTGACCACGAAGTTCTCTTTGCCCGGGTCCACGGGCTGGTCGAGCCACTGGCCATAACGCACGAAGCCGCGACCGGACTCGTCGAACCGGTCCAGGATGCGGTCCACGTCCTTGGGGTACGGGCCGTCGGCCATGTCGTGCGCGGTCGCGCCCGGCGCGCCCGGATCCCCCCACCAGTTGCCATGGGCGTCGAGGTCCGCGCCCGACTCCGCGACCGCGTCCTGCGCGTTCTGGACGATGTTCGTGCGCGTCACCCGGACCTCGCCGCCGGCGCCTGCAACACGGACGCCGATCGAGTTCTTGCGGAGGTCCGAGTCGACCACGAGGGCGCCGCCGGCGCCAGGGTCGGCGATGAAGACGGCCGCGGCCTGGCATCCGGTGATCACCGCGTTGCGGACCGTCGCCGTCGTCGTGCCCGACACCGAGATGCCTTCGTCCTGACAGCCCGAGACGGACAGCCCATCCATCGCCAGGTCGCCGACTCCGGAAACCACGACGCAGGCGCCGCCGATCGACTGCACGGTCCAGTCCTTCAGGGTCACGGACCCCACATGCCTGATATGCGCCCCCCTGGGGCAGTGGTGAATGGACACCCGGCTCGAGACCAGGTTCTTCGAGCAAGTCCGGTCCAACGGATACCAACTGGCAAGCGTGCCCGTGATCTCGATGTCGTCCAGCGCGGTCGGGCAGCCGGAGATCCCTGACGCGGAGGTCTGCACGAGCGTGTTGCGGATCGCCCCCTCGATCGCGCCGCTGTCGACCGAGACGGCCGTGTACGCCCCCGACACCTCGGCGTAGTCCATCGCCATCTCGCCGAGGGCGCGGACGGATATCCCGTACCAGTCAAGCGCCGCCTCACCGGCGGCGGCGGACCGGAACACGACCGGCGCCCCGTCGGTCCCCGAGACGTCCATCCGCCCGAACACGATCACCTCGACCCTCGACGAGTCGTAACCCGCGGCGGCGGGCGCGCCGTCCGTCTTCTCGACCAGGACGAGCGTGCCCGGCCCGACCGTCAGGACCACGCCCACGGGCACGACCACGTCGCCGGTCAGGAGCATGACGCCGGTCCAGGTCGTGCTCGACTCGACGACACCGGCGAACTCGGTCGCGGGCGTCACCTCGGCATCGTCCGGTCCGGCCGCATCGGCCGCATCACCAGCGTCGGTTGCGTCAGGCACCTCCCCGTCTATCGCGACGTCGGGCTCAACCGCGTCTCCCGGCTCCCAGGTGTCCGGCACCGGATCCGGAACGATGCCGCAGTCCTTCGGGCAGGTGGAGAGGCCCTCCTTCAGGGCCGGACACGGACTGCACACCCCGTCCCCGCACCAGCCGCAGTCGACCGGGCACGTCAGCCAGTCCTCGCCCTTCTCGCACTCGCAGTTGCCGCAGGTGGTCCCGCAATCCTGCGGGCAGGCCGCCGGACCGCCGTCCGAAGGCTCGCAGACCCCGTTGCCGCACACGTCGTGGCCGCAGTCCGAAGGGCACGACAGGGGGTTCTCCCCCTGCTGGCAGGTCCCGTCGCCGCAGGGCGTACCACAGTCCTTCGGGCAGGCCGCCGGGTCCTCCCCGCACTGGTAGCCCCGGCACTTCCCGTCGCCGCACCCCCCGCAGCAGTCCACGGGACACACGACAGGCCCTTCCCCCGGCGAGCAGACTTCGTCGCCGCACACCTTGCAGTCGAACGGGCAGTTCGCGAGCGTCTCCCCGCACGCGGGGTCGCACGTGCCGTCACCGCACGAGCAACCCGCAACGTCCGGCAGGCCCGCCGCGTCCTCGGTCGTCCCGACGTCGGGCCAGGACGCCTCCACCCCATCGGCCGGCGCAACCACCTCGGATTCCAGAC
>VGRB01000535.1 GCA_016875475.1 Deltaproteobacteria bacterium | reverse complement strand
CGGCGAGAACTCCTGCCAGTGCCAGGCGGACAAGGACTGCATCCCGATGGACGACGGGGACCTCTGCAACGGCGTCATGAAGTGCGTGGCGAACGTGTGCTCGGTCGATCCGAAAACCGTGGTCCCCTGCGACACGTCGGCGGACAGCCAGTGCAGGGTGACCGCGTGCGTCCCCGCCACCGGTGCCTGCGGGGCGACGATCGCGGCCGACGGCAAGCCGTGCGACGACGCGGACGCGTGCACCTCCGGCGAGGCCTGCGCGGCGGGCGAGTGCGCCGGCGGGTCCACGGTCGCCTGCGACGACCAGAACCCCTGCACGACGGACACCTGCGACGAGGCCGCAGGCTGCGTGTTCGCCCCGAACACGGACGGTTGCGACGACGGCGACGACTGCACGGAGGGCGACGCGTGCGCGAACGGCGTGTGCCAGCCCGGCAAGCTGACGTGCCCGACCACCTGCGTGCCCGCGATGAGCCTGTTCTGCGACGTGTCCCACAAGCACGACAACGGCGGCGAGGGCTCCACGAACGTGGCGGCCGCATACGCCTGCAACGACGGCGCGGCCTACAGCGGCCCCGAGTACACCTACACCTTCGTGGCGCCGTGGGACGGCACCTTCACGGTCACCCTGATGGGCGAGGCCGCCGACACTGACGTCCTGGTGCTCGAGGCGGGCGACGGCTGCGACCCCGCGAAGTGCATCGCCTGGGGGACCGACGGGGTGACCTTCACCGCCCAGTCCTACAAGACGTACTACCTCGTGGTCGACGGCTTCGAGGGCGCGACCGGCGCGTACTCGATCCACGTCGCCTGCGTCCCCGCGACCGAACTGTACTGCGACGACGGGATCGACAACGACAAGGACGGCGACGCGGACTGCGACGACTCCGACTGCCTCGGCACCGCGACGTGCCCGCTCCCGGGCTGCGTGCCCGGGTGGACGCTCGCGTGCGGCGAGAAGGACGCGTGGACCACCTACTGGTTCGGCGCCACGGACCAGGTCGATGGCTACTCCTGCAACGCGAACCTCTACACGGGCCCCGAGTACGCGTACTCGTTCTCCACGCCCACGAAGCAGAAGGTCCTGGTCAAGCTGACGAACGAGTCCGGCACGACCGACCTCCTGGTGCTCAAGGGCGACTGCTCGTCCAGCACCTGCATCGACCACGGCGCGGTCCAGAGCACCTTCGTCGCCGAGCC
Organism: Deltaproteobacteria bacterium; assembly: GCA_016875475.1. Taxonomy (GTDB): domain Bacteria; phylum Myxococcota_A; class UBA9042; order DTJE01; family DTJE01; genus VGRB01. The sequence goes on along the minus strand of VGRB01000535.1, from coordinate 1,631 downwards.
GAACGAGGACTACTACTTCGTGGTGGACGGCCGCGACGGCGCCGAGGGCAAGTACACGATCACCGTGACCTGCAAGCCGCTGACCGAGGGGTCGTGCGGCGACGGCAAGGACGACGAGGGCGACGGCCTGACCGACTGCGACGACCCGGACTGCCTCGGCACCGCCGAGTGCCCGACCTGCGAGTGGGCGTACGTGCTGGCCTGCGGCGACACCGACAGCTGGGGGACGGGCCGCGAGGGCGCCACCGACGTCGTGGACGCCTACTCCTGCTCCGAGGCGATGTCGCACGAGGGGCCCGAGTACACGTACTACTTCTACTCGGAGTACGACCAGGACGTCACGATCACCCTGTCCGACGAGACCGCGGACCTCGACATCCAGGTTCTCGAGATGGACGACACCCAGGTCTGCAACGCCGCGAAGTGCCTGGACTGGGGCGTGGACAGCCTGACGTTCGCCGCCAAGGCCGGGGCCCGCTACTACATCGTGATCGACGCCTGGACCGGCGGTCCGGACCCGGTGTTCTCCGGGGACTACACGATCGACGTGAGCTGCTGGTAGCCTGGGCCCCCGCCGCGCGCCCGTCCCATTCGTTCCGGGGCGGCACGCGGCGGAGTACACGCCGCGGGCCGAGGGCGCGCGGCGGGGGCCCTGGGGCTAGTAACCCTTTGCCGCCGTCGCCGCCTTTGCGTCCTTCGCGTCCTTCGCGTCCTTCCCGGCCGCCCCGCCGACGATCGCCACCGACGCGCTGGCACCGATCCGCGTCGCGCCGGCCTGGATCATCCTGTCCGCGTCCTCGGTCGTGCGGACGCCGCCGGACGCCTTGACCTCGACGCCGTGGCCGACCACCTGCCGCATCAGCGCCACGTCCTCGGAGGTCGCGCCGCCTGGGCCGAACCCGGTGGAAGTCTTGACGAAGGCCGCCCCCGCCGTCTTCGAGAGCGTGCAGCCGATGATCTTCTCCTCGCGGGTCAGCGCGCCGGTCTCGAGGATGACCTTCACGCGCGCCGGCGCCGCCGCCTGGACCACCTTGCGGATGTCGTCGAGCACCACGGCGTAGTCGCGCGACTTCAGCGCCCCGATGTTGATGACCATGTCGATCTCGGAGGCGCCGTTCCGGACCGCCTCCCTCGCCTCGAACGCCTTGGCCTCCGCGGACATGGCGCCGAGCGGGAACCCGACGACCGCGCACACCATGACCTTCGAGCCGCTCAGGAGCGACTTGCAGAGGCGCACGTTCGCGGAGTTCACGCACACCGACGCGAACCCGAACCGCTTCGCCTCGTCGCACAGCTTCCTGAAGTCGTCCTTCGACGCGTCCGCCTTCAGCAGCGTGTGGTCGATGTGCCCTGCGAGGTCCGTGCGGACCGTGCCGACCGACGGCGCGGCGCCGAGGCGCGCGGCCCCGATGTCGATGATCTTCCTCGCGTCGTCCGGCCGCTTCGCGACGCTGTGGCCGCAGCCGGTGCACTCGGCCGCGGACTTCCTGCAGTCGCCGATGCACCCGCCCCCGGGCTCGGCCGGCCCCCCCCCGCCCACGCGGTCCTTCACCCGGCGAACCACCATCTCGACGATCTGCGCGACTTCCCGGTCGTCCATGCTCCCTCCCGTACCCGAGCCCGAGCCCGTA
>VGRB01000534.1 GCA_016875475.1 Deltaproteobacteria bacterium | reverse complement strand
CCCCAGTTCGAGGCGGCGGGGGTGCCCTTGTCCACGACCACCCAGCCCACGTCGGCCATCGCGGTGACGTCCTGGAATCCGACCGAATACGGCAGCGAGGCCGTGCAGTCCGGGTCGAAGGGGACCGTGCACGCGACCGGCGACGTGACCGCGCCGGGGGGCGTCCCGGGCGGCGCGGCGGGGGCGGGGCCGTCGGCGCCGGGGTCGCCGGAGCACGCGGCCAGCGCCGTGGCGAGCGCCGTGGCCAGGACCGTGATCCACAAGCGGTTTCGAAGCGTCATCGTGGCCTCCACCCGTGTCCCGCTTGCGGGGACCCCCGGACCCGCCCTGCACTGGGTCGGAGGAATTCTACCCGTTCGGGGGGACGTTCGGAAGCGGTTTCGGGCACGTCGCGATCAGCGGCACCGCTTGCGGAGGACGGAGAGCGTCTTGTCCACGGAGTTCTGCACGACCACGGTGTCGGCCCGGGCGTCCGCGTCGGTGTCGAAGGCGACCACGCCGGTCGGGCCCTGGCCGGCCGGGTACTCGCCCCAGGGCACGAGGTTGGCGGCGGCGGCGCTCCAGCGGAGGACGCTCACCGTGTTCTGGCCGCTCGTGGACGAGCCGTTGGACGACCCGGCGTTCGTCACCAGTACCTCCTTCTTCCCGTCTCCGTCCACGTCGGCCGGGTACGTCGCCCACGGGTTGGCCGCCGCGCCCGTGGTGCCGCGGTTGGACACGAGCACGTCGGGCTTGACCACGAACCCGGACGTGGTGCCGTTCCCGAGCAGCAGCACGACGTGGTTGTACGACCCCTTCGCCGCGACGATGTCGGGGTTGCCGTCGCCGTCCACGTCGCCGACCGAGGCGCCCTTCGCCGACAGCACGGTGTAGGACGTTGCGCCCTGGAACGGCGTGGCGACGGTCCCGTTTCCCTTCATGACATAGACCCTGCCCTGGCTCGAGCTGGTCGCGATCAGGTCGAGCTTCCCGTCCTTGTCCACGTCCGCCAGCGCGGCCCACTCCATGTTGCTGCCCGGACCTGCGACCAGCGCGTTCGTCTGGGTGAACGTGCCGGTCCCGGACCCCCTCAGCACGTGCACGTTGAAGGTCGTCGACGCGTTCACGGTCACGATGTCGTTGATCCCGTCCTTGTCGAGGTCGCCGATCGCCACGCCCTTCGGGGTGTAGCTGCCGGTCGCGATCGCCTGGCCCCCCGTGGGCAGCGACGCGCCGAACGGCACGCTGCCCGAGGACGCGAAAAGATAGACGTAGATCGTGCCCGCGGTCCCGTTGTAGCTGTTCAGCACGAGGTCGTCGCGCGCGTCCGCGTTCAGCCTGCCGACCGCGATCTGGACCGGGTTGAAGCCCGTCGGCGAGGACGACGCATGCGCCGTGTTGAACGTGCCGGGGCTCGTGCCCGTGTGCGTCAGGATCTTCGAGTTCGACGTGGACAGGGTCGCCACGTCGGGGATCGCGTCGCCGTTGAAGTCGCCCGCGACGAGCTGGTGCAGGCCCGTCGAGGAGAGCCCCGTCGTCAGCGGCGCGGGCAGCAGCGTGCCGCTCCCCGCCCAGGCGAACATGCGCACGAGGAACGTGTTCGAGTTCTCGGCCGCCGCGATCAGGTCGATCCGCCCGTCACGGTTGGTGTCGGCCGCGGCGAGCCAGTCCGCCGAGAAGAACCCGGTCAGCGCGTTCCCGGTCGCGTTGAACGTGCCGTCGCCGTTGCCGGTCCAGATCGTCGGCGTCCCGTTGCCCACCAGCACGTCGAGCTTGCCGTCGCCGCCGAAGTCCCCGATCACCGCGGACTGCTGGTCGTACGCGGTCGAGAAGGTGGCCGGGCCGTTCTTCACCACGTACCCGGTCCCGTTCCAGTCGAGCACGGTGACGCCCTTGCCCGCCGCCGTCGACTTGCTGACGGCCAGGATCTCGGGCCGCGAGGTCGCGGTGTCCAGGTCGCCGATCGCGACCACGCTCGGCCCCGCGTCCGTGGCCGTCCCGTTCGCGTAGAAGGCAGGCGCCGTGAACGTGCCGCTGCCGGTGTTCGCGAGCACGAAGACGCCGCCCCTGCCGCGCGACGCGACCACGATGTCGTTGTCCCCGTCGCGGTCCAGGTCGCCCGCGGCGACGTGCATCAGCTTCGCCCCCGCCTCGCCCGGGCCGAGCGTCCCGCCCGCGTCGAACAGGCCGGACCCGTCGCACCGGTTCCGGAGCACGACCACGTCGTTGGTGCCGGAGTTCGACGCAACGATGTCCTCGCAGGCCCCGCGGGCGCGATCGAAGCTCGCCGCCGCGACCGACCACGTGGCCGCGCTCGCGCCGAGGTCGTAGACCGGCGACATCGTCATCGTGCCGCTGCCGTTGTTCAGGAAGACCGCGACGCCGCCCCAGCCGGTCGCCCCGGGCACGCCGCTCCTGGTCAGCGACACCGCGAAGTCGTCGCGCGTGCCGTCGCCCTTGAAGTCGCCGGCCGCGATCGCGAACGTGTGGTTCGACGCGGTGCCCGTGTCGCCCGCGACCTCCGCCGCGTAGCCGCCGTCCGCGTTCGACAGGGCCCACCGGACGATGCCGGTGGACAGCGAGGACCACTCGTCCGCCGCGATCACGTCCGTGACGCCGTCCGCGTTCAGGTCGGCAAGGGCCACGACGTGCGGGTACTTCGAGAACGCAGCGACAGGCCAGTTCGCGAGCCCCCACAGGCAGCCGCACCGTCCGGACGCGCAGGTGCTCCCGCCGCACGCGGTCCCGTCCGCGGCCGCCGGGAAGGCGCACCGGTCGAACGTGCACGCCCCCGCCTGGTGGCAGGCGTCCGGCGCGGCGCACGCCAGCCCCGTACCCCCCCCGCACTGGCCGGAAAAA
>VGRB01000533.1 GCA_016875475.1 Deltaproteobacteria bacterium | reverse complement strand
CGCCGCGGGAGTAGCACGCGGGTTCATGGCATCGTCCTCCCCACTGCGGCAACGATAGCGGAACCGGCATAGGCGTTCACCCCCCCCGGCGGAGATCCGCGGAGAGTCCTCGGCGAGAGTCCCGACAAGCGTGGGCCCCGGGCCTGCCTACCCCGCCTTCCCGCCCGTGCCCTCGACGCGGGTCAAGGCGCCGCGGTGGAACTCGCGGTTCGCGAACGCGATGAAGTTCACGGAGATGCGCTTGGGGCAGACCGCCTCGCACTCGCGGTAGTTCGAGCAGTAGCCGAAGCCTTCCTTCCCGGCCTGCTCGAACATGCGGCGGACGCGCTCGGCCGCCTCGGGCCGGCCCTGGGGGAGGAGCCCGAGGTGCGCGACCTTGGCCGAGATGAAGAGCGTCGCGGAGGCGTTCGGGCACGCCGCGACGCAGGCCCCGCAGCCGATGCACTCGGCCGCGTCCATGGACCGCTCGAGCGTGTCCTTCGGGATCAGCGTGGCGTTCGCCTCGGGCGCGCTGCCCGTTCGGACCGAGATGAACCCCCCAGCCTCGACGATGCGGTCGAACGCGCTCCGGTCGACGATCAGGTCGCGCAGCACCGGGAAGGCCGCGGCGCGCCAGGGCTCGATCACGATCGTGTCGCCGTCGTCGTAGAAGCGCATGTGGAGCTGGCACGCGGTCGTGCCCTTGCGCGGGCCGTGCGCGACCCCGTCGATCACGACGCCGCAGCAGCCGCAGATGCCCTCGCGGCAGTCGTGCTCGAACGCGACCGGCTCCTCCCCCTTCTCGACGAGATGCTGGTTCAGCGTGTCCAGCATCTCCAGGAACGACATGTGGTGGGACACGTCCGGGAGCCGGTAGGTCACGAGCGCCCCGGGCTCCTTCGGTCCCCTCTGGCGCCACACACGAAGCGTCAGGTTCATCGCCGGCCTCACTTGTATGAACGGGTTGCCAGGTGGATCTCCTCGAACTCCAGCGGCTCGACGTGCCGCACGGGGTCCTTGCCGTCGCCGGTCCACTCCCAGACCGCCGCGTGGCAGAACCGCTCGTCATCGCGCTTCGCCTCGCCGTCCGCGGTCTGGTACTCCTCGCGGAAGTGCCCGCCGCAGGATTCCTCGCGCTCGAGGGCGTCCCGCACCATCACGTCGCCCAGCTCGAGGAAGTCGATCAGCCGGCCCGCCTTCTCCAGCTCCTGGTTCATCGTGGCGTCGCCCGGCACGCGGACCTCGCCCCAGAAGCGGTCGCGAAGCGCGCGGATCTCGGTCATCGCCTGCGTCAGCCCGTTGCGCGTGCGGCCCATGCCGCAGCGGTTCCACATGATCGCGCCCAGCTCCCGGTGCAGCGTGTCCACGGACTTCCCGCCCTTCGCGGCCAGCAGGCGGCCCATGCGGTCCGCGGCCCCGGCCTCGGCGTCCTTGAACTCGGGCCGCGTCGTCCGGACCTTGCCGAGCTTCACCCCGGCGAGGTAGTCGCCGAGCGTGTACGGGATGACGAAGTACCCGTCCGCGAGCCCCTGCATCAGGGCCGACGCGCCGAGCCGGTTCGCGCCGTGGTCCGAGAAGTTCGCCTCGCCGAGCACGAACAGCCCGGGCACGTTCGACATCAGGTCGTAGTCCACCCAGAGTCCGCCCATGGTGTAGTGAGGCGCCGGGTAGATGCGCATCGGGACCTGGTACGGGTCCTCGCCCGTGATGCGCTCGTACATCTCGAACAGGTTGCCGTAGCGCTCCTCGATCACGGGCTTGCCGAGCCGCGCGATCGAGTCCTTGAAGTCGAGGTAGACGCCGCGGCCGCCGGGGCCCACGCCCTTGCCGTCGTCGCACATGCGCTTGGCGGCGCGGCTCGAGATGTCGCGCGGCGCGAGGTTCCCGTAGCTCGGGTAGATGCGCTCGAGGTAGTAGTCGCGGTCGGATTCGGGGATTTCGCCGGCCGCGCGCTTCTCGCCGGACACCTTCGGCACCCACACGCGGCCGTCGTTGCGCAGCGACTCGCTCATCAGCGTGAGCTTGGACTGGTAGTCGCCCGCCTGCGGGATGCAGGTCGGGTGGATCTGCGTGTAGCACGGGTTCGCGAAGCCCGCGCCGCGCCGGTGCGCGCGCCAGATCGCGGTCGTGTTGCAGGCCTTGGCGTTCGTCGAGAGGTAGAAGACGTTCGAGTACCCCCCCGTGCACAGCAGGACCGCGTCCGCCGCGTGCGACTCGACCTTCCCGGTCACGAGGTCGCGCACGACGATGCCGCGTGCGCGGCCGTCGATCACGACCAGGTCGAGCATCTCGCTGCGGGTGCGCAGCTCGACGGCCCTCAGGCCGACCTGCCGCGCGAGCGCCTGGTACGCGCCGAGCAGGAGCTGCTGCCCCGTCTGCCCGCGCGCGTAGAACGTCCGCGACACCAGCGCCCCGCCGAACGACCGGTTCGCGAGGTGGCCCGAGTACTCGCGCGCGAACGGCACGCCCTGCGCCACGCACTGGTCGATGATCGCGGCCGACACCTCGGCCAGGCGGTAGACGTTGCCCTCGCGCGCGCGGAAGTCGCCGCCCTTCACGGTCTCGTAGAACAGGCGATGGACGCTGTCGTTGTCGTTCTGGTAGTTCTTCGCCGCGTTGATGCCGCCCTGGGCGGCGATGCTGTGTGCCCGCCGCGAGCTGTCGTGGCAGGTGAAGACCTTGACCGTGTAGCCCAGCTCCGCGAGCGACGCCGCGGCCGACGCGCCGGCGAGGCCGGTGCCGACCACGATCACGTCGAACCTGCGCTTGTTCCCGGGGCTGACGAGCGCGACCTCGTTCCGCCGCTTCGACCACTTCTGCGCGACCGGGCCCGACGGGATCCTTGCGTCCAGCTTCATGGCACGT
>VGRB01000532.1 GCA_016875475.1 Deltaproteobacteria bacterium | reverse complement strand
AGGGGGGCGAGCCGCGCCCCCCTCCGATCGATGCCCCTGGGGCCTGCCGGGTGGGGAAGGCGGGGTGCGCGTCTCGACGGGTGTCGTTCGGGACCGCCTGCCGTGCGGGCCGGGCGACAGCGCGGAGTGCTCCGAACCGATCCGCGCCGAGGCGCGGCGCGCTCGGCGGCGCGCCCGGGAGCCGAACCCGGCTCCGATGCCGATGACGGAGTCCGCGAACCGGCTCCCCTGGCCATCCTCTGTCCCGAGCCGGGACCGGGGCGCGCGTGGGCGGGGGGGGTCAAGCGGGGTGGTGCGCCGCGGACGTGTTTTGCCGTAAGCTATCGGCCGGGCTCGGGGGCGGGAGTGCGATGAAGCGGCTCGATCGGTTCCTGGCGGCGGCGGTCGTCGGCTGCCTCGCGGCGCTCGCGGCGTGCGGAGGCGACGGCGGGGCGGCGGACGCGCTCGAGTTCCACATCTCCAGCGACGGCCCGGCAGGGATCGACATCGGCTACGGCGCCGAGCCCGGGGAGGATCCGGGCGAGGACGCGCCGCCCCCCTCCGACGCGGACGACCCGGGCGCGCAGCCCGACCTCGCGGACGACCCGGGCACTCCCCCCGACCCCGGCACGCCGGATCCGGGCGCGGACCCGGGCCAGGACCCCGCTCCGGACCCCTCGGACCCGGGCGCCGCCGACCCGGCGGTCGCGGACGAGGCGGCCGCGGAGGAGGTCGAGCCCCCCGACTTCGGCCCGTGCGACCACGCGGTGACGCAGTGGGGGTACAAGGACAACTGCGACGGCACCGTGACCGACACGAAATCCGGGCGCACCTGGATGAAGGGGATGGCGTTCGCGTCCGGCTTCGACGCCGCGGTCAAGTACTGCAAGGAGCTGACCCTCGACGGCGGCGGCTGGCACCTCCCGAAGATCCACGAGTTGCGGAGCCTGATCATCGGCTGCGACGCGACCGACGAGGGCGGCGCCTGCCCCGTGGCGGACGGGTGCATCAACGACTCGTGCTGGAGCCAGTCCGCCTGCGGCGGGTGCGGCATGAGCGGCGGCCCGGGCGCGGACGGCTGCTACCTCGACCCCGTGCTCGACAAGAACTGCAACCTCTTCTGGTCGGGATCGCAGTTCCAGGCCGCGTCCGGCATCAAGCGGTCGTGGTACGTGACGTTCTACGATGCCCGGGTCTTCCGGCCGAACCCGGGGGACGAGGGGAGCTGGGCCCTGAGATGCGTGAGATAGCGCTCCCCACCCTGCTCGCAGCCCCCGTCCTCGCCGCGACGCTCCTGGCGGCGTGCGGTCCCGCCGTGGCCGCGCGCCACCGGCCCGCCGAGGACCTGCTGCGCGCGGGCGCGTTCGACGACGCCGAACGCGCGTACCGCGACGTCCTGGTGCAATCGCCCGGGGACGCGTTCGCCGCGGACGGCGTGCGCAGGGCGCGGCTCGGGTGGGTCGAGAAGCGGCTGGCCGACTGCGCGACCCAGCGGGCGCTCGGCCGGGACGAGGAGGCGCTCGACACGCTGCTCGGCGTGGTGCGGCGCGAGCGCGGCTGGATGATGGCGCCCCCGCCGTTCCAGGAAGAGGAGGCCGCGGCGGCGCAGCGCTGGGTGTCGCAGCGGACGGATGCGCTCCAGGCGGCGCGGCGCCTGCTCGCGGCCATGGCGCTCCTCGACCGCGCGCGCGATGCCTTCTTCTCGTCCGAGGACCTGGCGCGCTTCCAGTTCCGCCGGCAGGGCGTGGTCGCGGCCGGGGCGCAGCACTGCGAGTCGCTGTGGCTGCTCGCGAGCGCGCGGTCGCCGCACTTCGCGGCGTTCGTCGCGAGGTACTGCGCGCACTGGGGCGTCGAGAAGCACGTGCCGCGGCAGCTCGCGGAGCGCGGGCGCGCGGAGCTGGTCTCGGGCGTGTACGGGACGCCGCGCGTGGGCGGGCTCCAGGGGGGGGAAGCCGCGGAGCTGATGGCCGCGGCGGAGCGGGCGCTCGTCGCGTCGCCGTGGCACGACCCGCACGGGCACCAGCGGCTCGCGGTCGAGGCGATTGGGGGGGTCGTGTTCGTGCGGAACGGCGTGGAGGAGTCGTTCGTCCAGCCGTACGCGGAGCAGGTCCCGTACGAGGCGATGGAGGAGTACTGCGAGTGGGTCCAGGTACCCCGCTTCGTGATGCGGGACGGCGTCGAGGTCACCGAGAACGAGTCGCGCTGCAGCACGCGGACGCGGTTCGTGACGCGCTACCGCGTCGAGCCGCGCGAGTACCGCTACCCGGGGTGGCGCTACCGCCAGACCATGCAGGCGCGGATCGAGCTGAACACGTCGGTCGCGGGGCTGCCGATCCGGGTCGTTCGCTCGGACGAGGGCGAGGAGGCGGACACGGCCCACCAGGTGGACCGGCCCGAGATCGGCGTGCGCCCCGACCCGCTGGCGCTGACGCCGCGTTCCGACTGGATGAGGCGGCAGGTCGCCGCGGTCGAGGCCGACCTCGGCGCGCGGCTCGACGAGGCGTGGTCGTCCTGGTACTGCATTCCGGCCGACGACGGCCCGCTCGACGCGGCCGCCGAGCAGGTCTTCCGTTGCCTGCGCTCGCGCCGCGGCTCCCCGCCTCCGTTCGTGGACTCGTGGTTCCGGCAGCACCTCGGCACGGGCGCATCCGAGGCGCTCGACCTGCTCGACGGCGGTGCCGCCAACGCCTCCGGATCACCGGTTTCCGTCCGGAGCGCTCCGCGCTGTCGCCCGGCCCGCCCGGCAGGCGGTCCCGAACGACACCCGTCGAGACGCGTACCCCACCTTCCCGACCCGGCAGGCGGTCCCGAGCGACACCCGTCGAGACGCGTACCCCACGTCCCCGACCCGGCAGGCCACAGGGGCATCGATCGGCGGGGGGG
>VGRB01000531.1 GCA_016875475.1 Deltaproteobacteria bacterium | reverse complement strand
AGAAGCGAGGCGGGGACTCGCAGGCGGGAGCGAGTGAAGGCGGGGTGAACCGTAACCGCCCGAGATTCGGCCCCTGCCTCTCCTTCGCGAGCGGAGCGATCCTCGCGAGCGCAGATCGGAGGCAACGGTGTCGTCGAGTCGAGTTCGTCGGGGCAGGGCGTTCTGGGAGTCGGTCGTCGCGGAGCAGGCGAGTTCGGGGCTGACGCAGGAGGAGTTCAGCCGGGGGCGGGGCCTGCACCCGTCGACGCTGCAGCGGTGGCGGAGTCGGCTGGGGTACACGGCGGGCGAGGCGTCGCGGGGAGGGGCGGCACCGGGGTCCGAGGTGGCGCCGGCGGCCGAGTTCGTGCGCGTGGTGGTCGAGGCGCGACCGCGGGTCGGGCGGGAGGGCGCGCCTTTGCCCGCGGTGCCGGCGGTGCCCGCGGCGGCGGAGCTGCACCTGCCGTTCGGGGCGATGGTGCGGTGCGCGGTCGGCACGGACGCGGGCTGGCTCGCCGACCTCGTCGTCGCGTGTGGGCGGGCGGCATGCTGAGCCTCCCGCCGTCCGTCCCCATCTACCTGGCCGTCGAGCCCGCCGACATGCGCAACGGCATCGACGGGCTCGTCGCCCTCGTCCGCCGCCGCTTCGCCGCGGACCCGTTCTCGGGGGCGCTCTTCGTCTTCCTCGGAAAGAGTCGGGACAGGGTCAAGGTCCTGGTCTGGGACGACGGCGGGTTCGTCCTCTACCTGAAGCGCCTCGAGGCGGGACGCTTTCGCCTGCCCACGATCCGGCCTGGCGCAACGCGCGTGACGCTCTCGGGCACCGAACTGTCGATGCTGCTGTCCGGCATCGACCTCGTGCGGGTGGTCCAGCCCCCACGGTGGGCCCCGAGAAAAGTTCAGGAAAATGAGGCCAGGGGATCGACAGGCGGCTGAGAATTTGATCAATTTTGGGGGTGCCGCCCCCGCTGCCCGACCACGACTGCTCCTTCAGCGAGCCCGCCCTCGCCTACATCGCCGAGGTCGAGGCGAAGGTCTCCGACCTGGAGGCGGAGGTCCGTGAGCTGAAGGCGCGCCTCGAGGTTCACGAGCGCCATCGGTTCGGACAGAAGTCCGAGAAGATGCCGCCGCCGCGCGAGGCGCTGAAGAAGGAGGGGGAGAAGGCCGATCCGGCGGCGATCCAGGCGCTGCGCGAGGAGCGCCGCGAGGCGAAGGCCCGGCTCGGCAAGGAGCGGGTCGAGCACAAGGTCGCCCCCGAGGTCCAGGCGTGCTGCCCCCGGTGCCAGGCGGGCCCGCTGCGCCCCCTCGGGTCGGGCGAGGTCACCCGGGTGGTCGAGCGGGTGCCGGCGCGGCTGGTCGTGCACGAGCACGTGGTCCAGACGATGGTGTGCCCGGCGTGCGAGCACATCGAGACGGCGCGGACGGCGGTGCGGCGGTTCGGTCAGCAGGGGCAGTACGGGGCCTCGGTCGTCGCCGACATCATCGTGAGCAAGACGGTCGACGCGGTCCCCCTGTACCGGCTGTCGGCGCGGACCGAGCGGGAGGGGCTACGGCTCCACCGGAACACGATGCTCGACCTGTACCACCGGGGGGCCGACGAGCTCCTGCCGGTGTACCGGCGTCTGGTGGCGCTCGTCGCGACGGCGGCGGTGGTCCAGGCGGACGAGACCGTCCTGAGGCGCCAGCGAGGGGAGGTCAAGGGCCAGTCCGGCAACGGATGGATGTGGACGTTCCTGGCCGACGTCGGCAGCGCCCTCCTCGTCGCCTACGTCTACTCGGCCACCCGCAGCGGCCAGACCCCCGTGAAGGTGCTCGGCGGCACCCCCGGCACGCTCGTGGTCGATGCGTACACCGGCTACAACCCCGTCACCACCCCCGGGAACCGGACCCGGTCGGGGTGCCTCGCCCATTCGAGGCGCAAGTTCTTCGACGCCAAGAAGGACGGCGGCGCGGCTGCCGACGCGGGGCTCGCGCTCCTCCTCGAAGCCTACCGGGTCGAGCACGACGCGTTCGCACAAGGGATCGTCGGGACGCCCGCCCACGGGGAGCTGCGCCAGACCCGGGGCCGAGCCGCGATGGACGCGGTGAAGGCGTGGGCCGACGCCGAAGAGGACCGCCACCTCCCCAAGGGACCGATGGGCAAGGCGCTGCGGTACCTGCTGGGCCAGTGGACCGAGTTGACGCGCTACTTGGGAGACGTCCGGATCCCCATCGACAACAACCGCTCGGAACGGGCGCTGCGCGCGATCGCGCTCGGCCGTAAGAACTTCCAGTGTGTGGGTCACGAGGCGGCGGGTCAGAACACCGCGGTCCTGTACTCGATGGTCGCGACCTGTGTGGCGAACGGGGTCAACCCGAGCGAGTGGCTGGAAGACGTGCTCATCCGGGTCCAGACCTGGCCGGCGAACCGGCTCGACGAGCTGCTCCCCCATCGCTGGCGCAAGGGCGCTTCCCCCGACGACGAACCGCCCGAGGACGAACCGCACGGCGACGACCCGGACGACGATCCCGAACCCGCCGACGAAGCAGCCGGCGACCCCGAGGCCGTGCTACCCGACGGGTAGGGCGCCACGGCCGACTCCCGGCATCCTCGCCGATCCTGCCCGCCGCCGGGCGCCCCGGGTAGGGCCGGAACTCGGGCGGGTACGCGAGTCCCCGCCTCGCTCACCGCCTCGCGCCGCTCGCGACGGGGTCTGGTGAATTAGGCGGGCTGAGCGGAAGCCCGCGACCTACTTCACCAGCTTGAGGTGGGCCGCGCGCTTGCGGGCCCCTCCGCCGGCCGGATCGGGGGGCGGTTCGGGCGGACGTTCGCTGTCCGGCGGGGGCGCCGGGCGTGCCGCGCGGGGCGCGCGAAGCGTCGCCGGGGTGTCCGCCGGGCGCGGGCCCGCGGGAGCCCGCG
>VGRB01000530.1 GCA_016875475.1 Deltaproteobacteria bacterium | reverse complement strand
GGGGGACGCGGTATCGACGCCGGGCACTGCGTGGGCGTGAGCTTGATACGATGCGACCGAATCTGTTTCCTCCTCGGCGGGACAGGAGGGCACTCGTGGTTCGAGTGCCCGACGTTGAACCGTAACGAGGAGGCGATCATGGGCCAGATCCGGGATCGAATGGAAGGGGATCTTCGGCTGCGGAACTACCGGGAGCGGACGGTCCGCGAATACCTGAGGTGCGCGGGGAAGTTCGCCGAGCACTTCGGCCGGTCGCCGCACCGGCTCGGCCGGGAGGAGGTCCGGTCGTACCTGCTGGGCCTGAAGGAGTCCGGGCGGATGCCCGGGACGCTGAAGGTGCACTTCGGCGCGCTGCGGTTCCTGTACGCGGTGACGCTGTCGCGTCCGGAGGTGGTCCTCAGCGCCCAACCCCTTTTCCAGCCCGGGAGACACCCGCCGGTCGTCCTCGACGACCAGGGCTCTTCGAGCAGGAGCCTTCGGTCCGACCATGATGTTTCTCGTCAGCGCACGCGCAGTTCTTCTACCACCAGCCCGGCGTAGAGCCGCACCACGGCCGTCAGGGCGAGTTCGGAATAGGAGTATTGGTCGCCTCCGCCAGCCGAGGGCTCGCGCATCGCAAAAACCCCGTAGAAGCCCCGACGCCGGTCGACCCAGGGCTGATATCCCCCTTTGCCGCCATGCCCCTGTTGATGGACCTTGCTGCAGCTCGCGTCCTGAACGCCGAGCAGATCCTCGGGCGTGAACGCCTCTGGCGTCCGGCCCAAGGCCAACAGCGTCTCGGCGTCGGTGTTCCGATAGCACCAACGCCATGTGTTGAGTCCGTAGTCGAGCCCCGGCTGGAGCTGCGACCTGCGAACGACGCCGGGAGGCAGCTGATTGCGCTCCTGCTCTTCGAGCGCCTCCGCCGAAAGCAGCGTCCCGGGAGCGCCCGCGTGATAGATCGCGCGGACGTATCGGGCGTAGTCGCTCACCGAGGCACGGAGCGACCCTGAGATCTCCGTCGGACGCTGGTACGTCGCCGACATGCCCGTCGGGGTGCGCACAAGCCGCTGGAACAAGCTGGCATAGGACTCCCCGGTCGCGACCTCGAGCATGGCCGCCGCGATCACTTGATAGGCCGAACCATACTTGAAGACCGTCCCCGGAGGCTGCGCGTGGTTCGCGGCCGTTCCCGCGTCGGGCGTTGCCACCTCGGCGTCCGCGGAGTCGGAGAGAATCCGGCAGGCGCACTGCTGCATGGTGAACGAGTCGTTTCCCACGCAGGAGTGATCGGGAAGGAGACCGCTTGTGAAGGACAGGAGCTGCCGCAGCGTGACGTTCGCGCCACGGCCGAGATTGCCTGCCCCGCAGGTCCCCGACAGGACCGTGCCCACCGTCGTGTCGAGCCCCGCAGCTACGCTTGGCAGCGTCCCTTCCGCGACGAGCTCGTCGACCGCGGACAACAGCACCGTCGAGGTTACCCACTTCGAAGACGACGCCACCCCGGTGACCAGATCAACCGTGAACGGCTGGTTGCCACTCGGGCAGGCGTGCTGCGAACTCCTGCAAACCCCGCCTTCGGACTCGAAGAGCAGCGTGTCGTCACCATCGTAGATCTGGACGGCGTAGCCGCTGATCGAGTCGCTGGCGACCTTGTCCTGGAGCAAGTCCTCGAGGATGGCGAAGCTCGGTGCGCCGCCGGCGTCGCCCGAGTCGCCGCTGCCGGCGTCAGTCGAACCGGCATCACCCGTTCTGCCGTTGCCTCCACCACCGCAGGCTGCGAACACGGCGAGGCCGGCTGCGAGGACCATCGCAGGAAAGTTCCGAAGAGACGCCATGAGAACCTCCTGTGGATTCATGTTGAGCGTTGGGACCGCCGGGAGTTCCGCCGGTTCTTGCGCGATTGGACGAGGCACATCCACCCGCGAGTGCAAGGACCAGGACGGTTCCAAGGGCATCGCGCATGGGCATGCTCCCAGCGAGAGTCAAGTCCGCGAGACCGGACGCCTCCCGTGGGAGTGTACCTCTCGGGGCTCGCGAGGTGAACCCCGGCGAAGGCCAGCGAGATGGATTGCGTGGGGCTTGCGCCGGCCCAACGGCTGGAGCGCAAGCTGCAAACCCTGGCGACCGCCGTAGGCGGGCGGCCGGCGCGGCAGTTGCCGGCGCCGACGCGATACGCATACCACGTCTCTGCACCGGACGCGCCGGAGGCCGAAGGCCGGCAACAGGCGTGCCAGAGGGGGCCATCAGCTTCATCTGTGGGTTGGGCCGCGCCTTCGGATGCACCCGCGCGGGCCCGAGACCTCGCCGGGAGTGTAGGGATCACACGCACGAATGTAGTTGACGCCGGGGAATCCTGGGCAACGGCACGCGCGAGCAGGCCAAGGAACTGGTCCACACGATCGTGGACAAGCCGCTCTCCGACATGGTGGACCTGATCGGCAGCCCGCTGTTCGCGTCGCCGGGCATGTCGGCGGGCGCGCAGAAGTCGGCTGATTTCGTCAACGAGATCAAGCTGTTCAAATCGCAGGCCCTGGTGGATCCCGCGTTCTGGGAGGTCTGCGGCGCGTCGTTCGCGGACACCGGTCCATCATGGGCGATCGACTTCCTGGCGACGCGGACGATCGCGGCATGGCCGACACGCGACTCGCTCGCGGTCGTGTCGGGGAACGTCGGGTCGGTCATGCGGTTCCTGCCCGACGCATACGCGGTCGTGCCCGGGCTGCTCGTGGACGAGGTCGCGTGGCTCGACGCCCGGGGGGAAGGCGGCCAGGTCGATCGTGGACGAGGTCGCGTGGCTCGACGCCGGGGGGAAGGCGGCCGGGTCGATCGTGGACGAGGTCGCGTGGCTCGACGCCGGGGGGAAGGCGATCAAGTCGATCGCGCGTGCCAAGGCCGGCGC
>VGRB01000529.1 GCA_016875475.1 Deltaproteobacteria bacterium | reverse complement strand
GCGCGAGCCTGCTGAAGCCTCCGGCCGCCGTCCCGAAGGCAGTCCCGCAGGCCGGACCGCAGGCCGCACCGCAGGCCGCATCGCAGGCCGGACCGCAGGCCGCACGGCAGGCCGGACCGCAGGCCGGACCGCAGGCCGCACCGCAGGCCGCATCGCAGGCCGCACCGCAGGCCGGACCGCAGGCCGCATCGCAGGCCGCATCGCAGGCCGCACCGCAGGCCGCACCGAAGGCCGGACCGAAGGCCGCGCCGCAGGCCGCACCGAAGCCGCGCGAGCGCGTGGGAGCGCAGCCGGAAGGGCCGCTCGACGACGCGAAGGCGCAGCCGGACGCGAGGACTCTGCACGACACCGGGGACCTGAACCCGGCGTACGGCGCGGTCAAGGGCAAGCCCTTCGTGCGCGAGGAGGACGACAAGGGCGACATCGACATGGACGACGTGTCGCAGGGACGGCTCGGCGACTGCTACTTCGTCGCGGCGCTCGCGGCGGTGGCCGGCCGGAACCCGGAGGCGATCCGCTCGATGATCACGGACCACGGGAACGGGACGTACACGGTGCGGTTCAAGGAGGGCGGCGCCGTCCTCGTGGACAACCAGCTCCCGCTCCAGGGACCGGACAACCCGGCGTACGCGGACCTCGGCGACAGGGACGCGGACGGGCCGGAGCTGTGGGTCGCGCTGGTCGAGAAGGCGTGGGCGAAGCTGAAGGGGGGCTACGAGCAGATCCGCGGCTCCAAGATCCGCATGTCGAGCACGGACGCGATGGAGGCGGTCACGGGGAAGCGGACGACCACGTACTACACGTCGTCCACGCCGGACGACCGGCTGTTGAAGGCGCTCGACGAGGCGTGCGCCAAGGGGATGCCCGCGACCGCGGGCGTCCACACCAAGGACCGGTTCGACGAGGCCACGATCACGACCATGAAGGGGAAGGGCGTGTACTGCAACCACGCGTACGCCGTGGTGAGCGTGGACACGGGCTCGAAGACCATCGAGCTGTACAACCCCTGGGGCAAGGAGACGGCCCGGCCGAAGCTGGCGATCGACGAGTTCAGGAAGTTCTACAGCGTGGTCCACGTGAACGCGCGATGAGGGGCGCCGGGGCGCGCGCCGCGGCGCGCATCGGGGTCGCGACCGCCGTGCTGATCGCGGCGGCGCCGGCCCGGGGAGACCGCATGGAGAGCATCATCATCCCCGAGACGACGGTCTGGCGGACGGGCGACTGGAAGGTCGCGGTGAGCCACGTGATCCGCGGCAAGTACCGGGACGCGAAGGGCGCGGAGCGGGAAGGCGACAAGGCGGCCCTCGTGATCGTCAGGAAGGGCGCGAAGCCCGGCGAGTCCGAGGTGCACGTCGAGGTCGGCGCCGGCAGCGAGCTGAAGCTCGGGGACACGACCTGGGACGTCGTCCGCGTGTCGAACCCGCCGGGCCGCGAGGGCGCGATTGAACTGCGCGGCAAGCCCTGACGCTCACGCCGTGTGCAGCTCGATGACATCCCCGTCCCGGACCGGGTAGTCCCTCGCGACCCGCTGGCCCTCGTACTTGCCCTCGCCCCAGACCCGCGCGTAGCCGAAGCGCTCCCGCAGGTCCCGGTGCACCTTGCCCGCGAAGTCCAGCACGCTCGCGCCGATCGGCACCAGGAAGGGGTCGTTGCGGTCCGCCTCCCTGCCGGGTTGCTTCGAGTAGACGCGGACGAGGCCGAACAGCCCGAAGCACGCCTTCGAGAACGCGGCGAGCGAGGCCGGGTCGTTGACGGACACCGGCAGAAAGGGGAGCGCGTCGCCCATGACCTCGCGCAGCAGGTCGAGCGCGGTGGGCCCGTCCGGGTGGTCCGCGTGCGTGCACGCGACGAACGCCGGGAGGCGGCGGGGGCTGCCCTGCTTCGAGACGGTCTCGACCGTGCCGGGGACCAGCTCGACGTTCGACTCGCCGAGCGCGGCCTGCACCCACGCCGGCTGGTCCAGGCACTCGGGCGCGCCGAGGTCCACGCACAGGACCGCGGCGTCGGCCGCGTGCACCTGCGGCATCAGGAACGGGTCCAGGAACTCGGGCGCGATCGAGGGCGTGTCCACGAGCTGCACGCGTACGTCCTCGTGCCTCATCATGCCCGGGATCGCCTTCCGGGTCGCGAACGGGTAGTCGGTCACCTCGACGGGCGCGTTCGTCAGCGCGGCCATCAGCGCGGACTTGCCCGTGTTCGGGGCGCCGAGCAGGATCACCTGCCCCACGCCCTCGGGCTTGATCAGGGCCTCGGCCTGGTGGCGCGCGGGCCCGCCGCCCCTGGCCTCGCCCTCCTTCAGCAGCTTCGCGCGCCTGGACTTCAGGTCCGCGAACATCTTCTCGGTGTGCTTGTGCTTCGGCAGCTCGCGGATCATCTCCTCGAGCGCCGCCACGCGCTCCTCGTGCGTCTTCGCGGCCTTGTAGCGCTCCTCGGCCTGGAGGTACTGGAGCGTCAGGTTTGCCGGCATGGGTCCCCGTCCATCCTGGTGCCCCTGGGATTCTAGCGCACCTCGGAATATCATCGCGTCCCGGGAGGAGCGCGCCGCGCCGAGGCGCGGAGCGCTCGGCGGCCGCAAGGCGGCCGCGCAAGGGGGGTGGCCCGCGCCCCGCAAGGCGGGGCGGCGGGCAGGGGGGCGAGCCGCGCCCCCCTCCGATCGATGCCCCTGGTGCCTGTCGGGTCGTTGAGGTGGGGTACGCGTTTCGACGGATGTCGTTCGGGACCGCCTGCCGTGCGGGCCGGGCGACAGCGCGGGGAGCGCGCCGCGCCGAGGCGCGGAGCGCTCGGCGGCCGCAAGGCGGCCGCGCAAGGGGGGTGGCCCGCGCCCCGCAAGGCGGGGCGGCGGGCAGGGGGGCGAGCCGCGCCCCCCTCCGATCGATGCCCCCGGT
>VGRB01000528.1 GCA_016875475.1 Deltaproteobacteria bacterium | reverse complement strand
GCGGCGCGGGGACCGGATCGGCGTGCAGGAGGTGGACCGGGGCGCGGCGCTGATCTCGTCCGACCCGGACGCCTCGATCTCGCAGGTGATGTCCGAGGGGATCTCGATCCAGGGCATCCAGGGCCCGGCCGGGCGGGTGTCGCCGAAGAGTCCGGCCCAGCGCGCCTACGTCTCGGCCATGCAGCGGCACGACATGGTGTTCGCGATCGGCCCCGCGGGGACCGGCAAGACCTATCTCGCGATGGCGACCGCGGTGTCGGCGCTGCTCGCGAAGCAGGTCAAGCGCATCGTGCTGACGCGGCCAGCGGTCGAGGCCGGCGAGCGGCTCGGGTTCCTGCCGGGCGACCTGGTCGAGAAGGTGAACCCGTACCTGAGACCCCTCTACGACGCCCTCTACGACCTGCTCGACGTGGACCGCGGGTCCAAGCTGATCGAGCGCGGCCAGATCGAGATCGCGCCGCTGGCGTTCATGCGCGGCCGGACCCTGTCCGGGTCGTTCGTGATCCTGGACGAGGCGCAGAACTGCACGATCGAACAGATGAAGATGTTCCTGACCCGCATCGGCTACGGGTCCAAGGCGGTGGTCACGGGCGACGTCACGCAGACCGACCTGCCCCCGGACCGGCCGAGCGGGCTCGAGCACGCGCGCCGGATCCTGGACGGCGTGCCCGGGATCTCCTTCTGCGAGTTCGACGAGCGCGACGTGATGCGGCATCCGCTCGTGCAGGAGATCATCAAGGCGTACGGGCGCGACACCGAGCGCGCGCGCGACCGCGACCGCTCGCCCGCTTGACAGGGGGGTCCGCATGCTCACCGTCCTGAACCGCCAGCGCAAGGTGCCGTTCGACCTGGAGGAGAACCGCCCCCGGCTGGAGGCCGTGATGATCGCCGCGGGCGCGGGGCGCAAGGAGGTGACGCTGCTGCTCGCGTCGGACGCCGCGATCCGGCGACTGAACCGCGAGTGGCGGCACATCTCGAAGCCCACGGACTGCCTGTCGTTTCCGTCGCGAGAGGGCGAGGGCGCGCGCTACGCCGGGCCGTTCCTGGGGGATGTCGTGATCTCGCTGGAGACCGCGGCCCGGCAGGCGGCCGAGCGCGGGGCGACGCTGGACGACGAGGTGCTGCTCCTGTTCGTCCACAGCCTGCTGCACCTGCAGGGCTACGACCACCAGGACGCGCGCGGCGAGCGCCGCATGAACGCGAAGACGCGGGCGCTGGTCCAGGCGGTGACGGGGATAGCCGGGTAGGGGGCGGCAGGAACAGGGGAGCGGGCACGGGCTCGGGCTCGGGTACGGGCTCGGGAGTGCTTTCCGGCCTTGACAATTCCACGCTTCGGGCGTTGAATTGCCAACATGTGGATCTCACGCGAGATTGCGGACGATCTGGTCCGGGTCGCCGGGCAGTTCCCGTGCGTGGTGCTCACCGGACCGCGCCAGGTCGGCAAGACGAGCCTCCTGGAGCGCGTTTTCGCGACGCATCGATACGTGTCGCTCGACGTGGCGTCGCTCGCGGAGATGGCCGAGTCGCGCCCGGCGGAGTTCCTGGATCGGCATCCGCCGCCCCTGGTGATCGACGAGGTGCAGTACGCCCCGGGGCTGTTCCGTCACCTGAAGACGTGGATCGAGACGCACCGCGGCCGGAACGGCGTGCTCGTCCTGACGGGCTCGCAGGGCTTCCCGCTGATGGAGCGGGTGTCGGACAGCCTGGCGGGCCGCGCGGCGGTGATTCCGTTCCTGGGCCTCAGCGCGTCGGAGTGGGCTGCCGAGTATGGTGACGGCCGGGTGGGCTGGCCGGAGTTCCTGTGGCGCGGGACGTATCCGGCCTTGTGGGCGAGTCCCGCGGATCCACCGGACCGGGACCGGTGGTACCAGGGGTATCTCGCGACCTACCTGGAGCGCGACGTGCGGAACCTCCGCGGTGTGGGAAGCCTGCGCGACTTCGAGCGGTTCCTCAGGGCGTGCGCGCTCCGATGCGGCCGGGTTCTGAACATGGCGGACCTCGGCCGGGACGTCGGAGTGTCGGCGACCACGGCGCGGGAGTGGATGGGCGTGCTCGTCGCGTCGGGGCAGGTGCTGCTGTTGGAGCCGTACCACCGCTCGCTCGGCAAGCGGCTCGTGAAGTCGCCCAAGCTCTACATGACGGACACCGGCCTCGCGTCGTGGCTGATGGGGTACTCGACGGCCGAGACGTTGTGGTCGGGGCCGCATGCGGGCGCGCTGTTCGAGAACCACGTCGTAGCCCAGTGGATCCGGTACCGGGACTGGCACCGGCCGTCGCTCGGCCTCTGGTTCTGGCAGGACCGCTCGGGGAACGAGGTGGATCTGGTGCTGGAGATCGGCGGCCGGCTGGTTGCGATCGAGTGCAAGCGGACCGAGCGCCCGGACGCGCGAGACGCTCGCGGGATTGCAAAGCTGCGGGGGTTCTACGGACCCGAGGCGGTTGCCGCCGCGTTCGTGGCCTGCACCGCCCTGGAGCCGCACGAGGTCGCGGACGGCGTGACCGCGCGGAGCGGGTGGACGGCGTGGGAGCCGTAGGGAAAGGGAGCGGGCACGGGCTCGGGAGGATGCGCGGGTACGGGCTCGGGCTCGGTACGGGGACGGGGGCTACTTGGCGAATTCGACCGCGCGGGTTTCGCGGATGACGCAGACGCGGATCTGGCCCGGGTAGGCGAGCTTCTCCTCGATCTTCTTGGCGATGTCGCGGGCCAGGACGCCGGCGCCCTCGTCGGACACCTTGGTGTGCTCGACCAGAACCCGGACCTCGCGGCCGGCCTGGATCGCATAGGAGCGGTCCACGCCCGCGAACGAGTTCGAGATGTCCTCGAGGTCGTTCAGGCGCTTCACGTAGTTCTCGAGGCTCTCGCGGCGGGCGCCGGGGCGCGCGCCGGA
>VGRB01000527.1 GCA_016875475.1 Deltaproteobacteria bacterium | reverse complement strand
GGGGCGCTTCCTCGGCTCCCGGGCCCGCGAGACCCCGCTCTTCGTCGTCCTCGACGAGTTCGGCTACCTCTGCGAGTCCGACCCGGGGCTCCCATCGGTCCTTCAGCGCCTCTGGGACGCCGAGCTGCGGGACACGCGCCTCCACCTGGTCCTCTGCGGGTCGTACGTGTCGTTCATGGAGCGGGAGGTCCTGGCGGCGAAGAACCCGCTCTACGGCCGCCGGACCGGGGAGTGGCTGCTGCACCCGTTCCGGTTCCGGGAGGCCCGGGCGTTCTTTCCCGACCGCTCCGTCGACGACCATGTCACCCTGTACGGGATCCTGGGCGGCATCCCGGCGTACCTGGAGCGCTTCGACCCTGCGCGGTCCATCGCCGACAACGTCGTGGCCGAGATCCTGTCGAAGGGCGCCCCGCTGTACAACGAGCCGCGCTTCCTGATGATGGAGGAACTGCGCGACCCGCACCGCTACTTCTCGATCTGCCACGCGGTGGCGTTCGGCCGGACCACTCCGAACGAGATCGCCCAGGGCGCCGGCCTGCCCGACCGGGGGGCGACCAGCCGGTACCTGGAGACCCTGCGCGAGATGCGGGTCCTGGAACGGCGGACGCCGGTCACCGAGCGGAACCCCGAGCGGACCCGGCGCGGCCAATGGCGCCTCTGTGATCCGTACTTCCGGTTCTGGTTCCGTTTCGTCCTGCCGAACCGGAGCGCCCTGGAGGCGGGCGGCCCCCGCGAGGTGTACGAGTCCAAGGTCCGGCCGCACCTCGACCAGCACGTCTCGGTCACCTTCGAGGAGGTCTGCAGCCAGCACCTCTGGGACCTGAACCGCCAGGGGGCACTCCCGGCGCGCTACGACCGGATCGGCGGCTGGTGGCGGGGCGATGCCGAGGTCGACCTGGTCGCGGTCGCAGACGACGGCCCCCTGCTCGTCGGCGAGTGCAAGTGGAGCGTGAACCCCGTCGGGACGGACGTCTTCCGGGACCTGGTGGCCAAGGCCGCCGCCGTCGCGACCGACGCCGGGGCAACCGACGTCCGGTTCGCGCTCTGGTCCCGGTCGGGGTTCACGGCCGGGATGAAGAAGCTGGCGATGAAGGAGGGGGCGCTGCTGTTCGATGCCGGCGCGGTTGCCGGTGCCGCGCAGCGGAAGGGCTCGACGGCAAAGGGTGCATCGTGAAGGACCAGTACTTCGGCGACCGCAGGGACCTGCGCACCACCTCTGGCAGGACGAGCCCCTGTTCACCGAGGCGACCCGGCAGGCCACAGGGGCATCGATCGGAGGGGGGCGCGGCTCGCCCCCCTGCCCGCCGCCCCGCGTTGCGGGGCGCGGGCCACCACCCTTGCGCGGCCGCCTTGCGGCCGCCGAGCGCTCCGCGCCACGGCGCGGCGCGCTCTTCTGACACCGGTGTTGTATCCCGGACGACTTCGGGCTAGCCTACCAGCGATATCTCCGTGTCCGTTCGATGCTCGAGGTGGACTCCGGTTTGGGCCGCGCGCCGCGAGCGCGGCAGGAGGAGCCGATGAGCGTCCGGCCCACCTGGGGGGGAATGCCCTTCGTCTCGACCATCATCCTGGCCGCGGCCTGCGGTGTCTCGTGCGGAGGCGGGGGAGGCGACGGGCGCGTCGCGCGGGACGTGGCGGCTCCGGAAGCCGCGGACGCCTCCGCTGACGTCGTCCCGGTCCCGGACCAGGCGCCGGACGAGACGCCCGCCGCGCCCGACGACGCCGCGGACATCGCCGGCGACACCGGCGAGGTTGCGGACGCGGCGCCGTCGGACACCCCACCGGATGCGCCCTCGGACGGCGTGGACGCGGACGTGCCGGGCGACACGCACGAGGACGCCCCGCCGGGAGAGGTCGCAACGGACGCCCCGGGCGACGCGCCCGACGGCGCCCCCCCGGACGCTGCCGCGGACGTCCCGGAGGAGGCCTCGCCCGAGGACGCGGCGCAGGAATACACGGCGGTCCCGGACGAGCCCGGCCCGCCCCCCCCAGCGCTCTACGTGGTCGGCGGGGTCGTGAGCGGGCTTGCCGGGTCGGGGCTGGTGCTCGCGGACGGGGACGTGCTGCTCCCGGTCCTGGCAGACGGTCCGTTCGTGCTCCCCCGCCTGCTGGAGGACGGCGACGGATACGACGTGCGGGTGGCCGTCCAGCCTTCGGGGCCGGGCCAGACCTGCGCGGTCGCGAACGGCGCGGGACTCATCGACGGGGCCCACGTCGTGGACGTCGCGGTCTCCTGCACCGACGACCCGGAACCGCCGCCTTCGACCTGGCGCGTCGGGGGCACGGTCCACGGACTGGCATCCGGGACGGTGGTCCTGCGCCTCGCCTGGGACGACCAGCACCAGGACCTGGCCACGGCGGTCAACGGCCCGTTCACGTTCCCCGCCGGGCTTGCGGACGGGACCGCCTGGGCGGTCACCGTGCACGGGCAGCCGGGCGGCAGCGTGCCCCAGGTCTGCTCGGTCGAAGGCGGGACGGGGACCATCGCGGCCTCCGCGGCCGACGGCGCGAAGGTGTCGTGCTCCGTGCCGAGCGTCACGGTCGGGGGCACCGTGAGCGGGCTCGCCGGGTTCGGGTTCGTGCTCCTGAACAACGGCGCCGATCCGCTCGCCGTCGAGGCGGACGGGCCGTTCACCTTCCCGACGCCGATCCCGGCCGGGAGCAAGTACAGCGTCGCGGTCGGTGCGCTGCCGCGGGCGCCGCTCCAGGACTGCGCCATCGCATCCTCCTGGGGCACGGCCGACGCCGACGTCGAGGACGTGTCCGTCACGTGCACCACCCGGACCTACCGGATCGGCGGGCTGGTCGAGACGGTGTTCAAGGGCAGCGGGCTCGCGCTGACCCTGACCGGCGGCCCGGCCGTGCAGAAGATCCAGGCCGGCCCCGGGAACAG
>VGRB01000526.1 GCA_016875475.1 Deltaproteobacteria bacterium | reverse complement strand
CGCCTTGCCGTTGCCGCCCGCTGCCGCGACCTCCTCGGCCGCGGCCCCTGCGAGCAGCGCGGCCGTCATCACGCCGCCGTCGCGGGACGCGGCGCGGAACGCCGCCTTGAACACGGCGTTCCGGATGCGCCCCCCGGACAGCGCGAACCGCCGCCCGAGGTCGTCCGGGTCCACGGTGCCGTCGGTCGGCACGGTGGCCGGCAGCAGCCCCCGCCAGATGGCCGCCCGCGCCGTCGCGTCCGGCATGGGGAACGTCACCCGGTACGCGATGCGCCGCGACAGGGCGCGGTCGAGCGTGCCCTCGCGGTTCGGGGCGAGCAGGACCAGCCCGTCGTGCCGCTCGAGCAGGCGCAGGAACACCCCGACCAGCCGGTCGTCGTGCCGCGCCGCGTCCGCGCCGCGCTCCGTCAGCAGCGAGTCGCACTCGTCCAGGAACAGGACCGCGCCGTGCTCGCGCGCCTGCCGGAACGTGGCGGCCAGGTTGCGCTCGCTCTCGCCCACCCACTTGGACAGGAGCGTGGCCACGGACGCCTCCAGCAGCGACCGGCCCAGCTCGCCCGCGACCGCGTGCGCGGTGTGCGTCTTCCCCGTACCCGGCTCGCCCGTGAACAGCGCGGCCGGCCCCTTGCCCGAGTCCAGGCGGTCGCCGATCCGCCACCGGTCGAGCACGGTGCGCCGGCCGCGCGCCGCCGCGACCAGCTCCTCGACCAGGGCGCGCGGGCCCGCGGGCAGGACCACGTCCGCGAGCCGCGCCTTCGGGGCAACGAGGTCCACGGTCCCGTCCGACAGCTTCGCCCCCTGGTGCCGCGCCGCGGCCTCGAGGTGCGCCATGGTCATGCGCGGGGCGTCGGTCCCGTCCGCCGCGGCCGACGCGACCGCCTCGAGCACCGCGTTCTTGATGTACCCCCCGGACAGCTCGTACCGATCCGCGAGCGCCTCCACGTCCACGTCCGTGGCGAGCGGCGCCTGCGGCGGGAGGTGCCGCCGCCACAGGGCCGCGCGTGCCTCGCGGTCCGGCTCGGGGAACCGGACCTTGACCAGGATCCGCCGGTCCAGCGCCTCGTCGAGCACCGCGGGGAGGTTCGTGGCCAGGATCGCCACCCCCTCGAAGCGCTCCAGCTCGGTCAGGAGGCCCGTCATCACGGGGTTGCCGAGCCGGCGGTCCGCGAACAGGACCTCGCACTCGTCGAAGAACAGGACCGCGTTGCGCATCCTCGCCTCGCGGAACAGCGCGGGCAGGAAGCGGTCGGTCTCGCGCGCCTCCACGAAGGTGGGGATGTCCACGTTCAGCACCCGCATCCCCAGCCGCTTCGCCACGGCGTGCGCCGTCAGCGTCTTGCCGGTGCCCGGCGCCCCGTGGAACAGCAGGATGAGGCCGCGGCCGTAAGTCACCACGTCGTCGAGACCCCACTCGCGGCGCAGGGCGAGGTAGCGGTCGTGGTGCTCCAGCACGTTCAGGATGCGGCGCTTGTCGTCGTCCGCGAGCACGACGCCGTCGAGGTCCGCGAGCGGCGCCTCGACGCGGCTGAACCCCAGGAACGCGTCGTCCAGGCGCGCGTCCCCGACCACGTGGTTGAACGCGGACGAGGTCAGCCGCAGCGTCGCGCCGAGCACGTCGTCCGGCCAGAGCGCCCCCCGATGCACGTCGATCGCGACCAGGTCGTGCGCCACGAGCCGCCCCTGCGCCCCGAACGCCGCGCGCAGCGCGATCGTCTCGGTGAAGGACTTCTCCGCGAACCGGAACGCGGCCTCGGGCGTCAGCGAGGTCCCGAAGTTGCCGACTTCCCCGAACAGCTCCCCGAACCGCGTGGACATGGCCGCGGCGACCGCGAGCAGCAGGACCGTGCGCTCGAACGCGTCGAGCCCGGCCGAGTCCGCGAGCCGGTCGAAGGCGGTCGGGCCGTGCGCCGCCCGCCACGCCGCGAGCCGGCGGTCCACGGCCAGCCGCAGGCGGCGCTCCTCGCCCGCGAGGCGGCGCGCGTCCTCGGGCGTGACCGGATCCTCGTACCCGCGCCGCCGGGCCCCGCCGCTGCGCTCGAGAGCGGCCTGCGCGGCCAGCCGCCGGAGCCGCACCTCCACCCAGCGAAGCTCCGAGTCCAGCCAGTCCAGTTCCGAACGGTACGCACTCGTCCTCGACCTCATGGGGTCTCCTCCTTCCACACGCGATCTACCCGCGAGTTGCGAGGACTAAGCCCGGGGGAACGGCTTCGTGCGTGTGGCGGCACGCTGCGTGCCGGCCCTGGCGAAGCGCCAGGCCAGCAGGGTCTCACAGGCCGCGTGGCCCTTGCAGAACGCCGCGGCAGTCCGGGCCTCCAGGAGGTCGAACGCGGCGCAGGCCTCGGGCTCCGGGACGCCCCGGCCGGCTGCGCCGGACACGAACGCGGCCCGGCACCGGGCGACCTCGGTCGGGTTCCGCGTCGCGAGCCCGCGCCGCATCCCGGCCGCTTCCTCTGCGGCGAGTCCGGCGACCTCGCGGGCGACCCGGATCACCTGCTCCTGGTAGAGGAGGAGGCCGTACGTCTCCCCGAGGTGCGGCCCGAGGCACGGGACGGGCGGATCCGCCGGCACCCGGCCGTGACGCCGCTCGACGAGCGCATCGACCATCCCCGCGTCGACGGGGTCGCGCCACAGCGACCACGCGGCGACGAGGTCCGTGAACCGGCCCGGCTGGAGGCGGCGCAGGAGGTCGCGGAAGCCTCGATCGCCGAGGGCCGTGGAGTCCAGCGCGGGACCCTCGCACACGGCCCGGAGCACTGCCGGGTCGTCGAGCGGCGTGGCATTCTCGTCGAACGCCGGGTCCGCGGCCCGGGCCCGGGCCTCCGCATCGGCCAGGCGGTCGAGGTCCGGCCGCGGGAGCAGGTCCACGCACCACAGGCCCAGCTCGGCGACGTCCCCC
>VGRB01000525.1 GCA_016875475.1 Deltaproteobacteria bacterium | reverse complement strand
GGGGGCCAGGAACGCCCCGGCCCAGCGGTCCTCGAGGCCGGGCGTGAATGCCGCCGCCTGCCCCGCGCCGACCCTGCGCACGGCGGCGATCGGCTCGCCGGTCTCGGTCGCGGCGACGGCGACCCCCTCGGGCCGCTCCTGGGTGTGGTCGAGCCCGTCGATCGGCACGAGTCGCGCCGGGTCCACCCCGCGGAACACGCGCCGCGCGATCGGCGTCGAGGCCGGCACCACGCTCCGCTTGCCGTCCGGCGCCGGCGCGTTCTCCCCCCCCGTGACCTCTGCGAGCAGGAGCCTCGGAACCGCCTCGGCGCTGCGGGCCCAGTAGTGCCGCCCGCCGGTCGCCTCCGCGACGCGCGCGAGGAGCTGGCGATCCGGCTCGGGCCCGACCGCGATGGTGCTCACCTGCACGCCCTCGCGGCCCATCGACGCGGCGGTCTCGACCACGTCCTTCGGGTTCGACGCGCCGTCCGTGAGCAGGACCACCACGCGCTGGACGGCGCGGACAGGCTCGATCATCGCTCGCGCCGCGCGGAGCGCCTTCAGGATGTCGGTCCCCCCGGATGGCGTGATCGCGGCCAGCGCCGCGGCCGCGCGCGAGGCGTCGCCGACCGGTCCCGGCTTCAGGATCACGTAGGGCTGGCTGTCGAACGCGATGACCCCGAGCAGCGTCTCCTTCGGGAGCGCGCGCGCCGACGCGATGGCCGACTCGCGGGCCAGCGCGATCTTCTGGCCGGTCATGCTGGAGGACCGGTCGAGGACCATGACGACCGCGCGCTCCGGGACGCTCTCCTCCTCGCGCCGGGTCAGGAAGACGGGGAGCAGGTCGCGCTCGATCGCGGTGCCGCCGAGACCCGCGAGTGACAACGCCCGCTCGCCGCCGAGGAAGAGCACGCCGACGCCGGTCCGGACCGCCTCGGCGAGCGGCTCGGCCACGGGGGGCAGCACCCCCGGGCCGGTGTTGCCGAGCACCAGGACGTCCGGCCGCGGCGTGGCGGTCGCCAGGCGCCGGACCTCCTCCGGCCCGACGGGGACGACGTCCGCGGTGTCGCCGAGCAGCCTCGCGAGCGTGGCGCACTGGGGACCCGGACCCGGGCGCGACGGGGCGGTCGCGGCGGCCGGGGCGCGGGCCGGGACCGGCGCGGGGACCGGGGCAGGGGGAGCCACGAGGTCCAGGCACCACGCCCGCATCGCGCCCGTGATCTCGACCGTCTCCTGGCGCGCGTTGTTCTGGGGCCACGTGTCCATTCCGGAGCCGCCGCGGCACTCGACGCGCACCGAGAGGCGGTCGTGCGCCTCCGCGGGGACGGCCAGGCCGCCCCACCGGAGCGTGGCCCCGGGCGGCGCGAAGTCCGCCGCGCGCTCGATCGGCGGCGCGGACCCGACCGCGAGCGAGCACGCCAGGCGGCCGGGCCGGGTGCCCGCGACCCTGACGCCCGCCGCGAACGTCCTCCCGCGGCGCACCGCGCGCGGCACGTCGAGCGAGGCCACGACCAGCTCGGGCGCGGTCTCGCCGATCGCGACGACGTGGACCGGGACCCCGGCGGCCCGCGCCGCCGCGGCGGCCGTTCGGACGGCGCCGGACGTGTCGTTGGCGTCGGTGACCAGGGCGATCCGCCGCCGCGCGCCCGAGGAGGGCAGGGCGGCCGCGAGCGACACGGCCCGGCCCGCGTCGGTCGAGGATGCGTCGAGCGTCGCCTCCACGCCGTCCCACGCGAGGCCCCGGGCGAAGGTCCCCCTGCGGACGGACGCGGCCTCCGCCGGGGCCGCCGCCGCGATCTCGCCGGCAACCCTGCGCGCGCGGTCGAGCGCGGGCCCCTGCATGCTCTCGGACCCGTCCACCAGGACGACCACCTCGACCGGCACCGGCCGCGCCTCGCGGATGCGAGGGCCGGACGCGGCGACCGCGACCGCGCAGGCGGCCAGGACCCAGAGCGCGAGGGAGACCCCCGACGTCCCGGCGGGCAGGCCGGTCGCCCTGCGACGCCACCACCACGCGGCCCAGACGGCGGCCACGGGCGCGGTCAGCAGCCATTCGGGCGCTTCCAGGAACACGCGCACCTCACGCGAGGTCGGGACGCCGTTGCGCCAGCGCGAACTCGATCATCAGCAGGACCAGGGCCGCGGCCGCCAGCGCCCGGGCGGCGCGATCGCCGACCGATGCGGCGAGCCGATCCCAGGCGCCGATCACCGCGCCCGTGTACTCCGGCGGCGACGCGCGCGCGGACAGGTCGCTGTCGGCCTGCGTCACCGCCGCCTCGGCGGACGCGAAGTCGGACGACGCCTCGGCCGCCCAGGCGAGGACGTTCGACACGAGCACCGGCCACGCGGCGCGCAGGCCGAGGTCGGTCGCCTCCAGCGGGAACGCCAGCGCCACCGTGCGTTCCCCCGCGAGGTCGCGCCGCAGCAGGAGCGGGTTCCCGCGGGTGGACGCGAGGACCACGACGTCCGCGGGTCCGGTCCGCAACGCCGCGGCCGCGGCCACGTTCACGTCCGCGACCGACACGCCCTCGACGAGCGGGTCCGGGGCGAGGCCGGGCTCGAAGCGCGGGGCCTTCTCGCCGATCTTCGCCGGCTCGAAGCGGCCGTTGCCCGGTCGAGGATTCACCAGGAACGCGGTCACCCCTTCCGGGATGCGGCCCGGCGAGTCGTCCACCACGAGCAGGTCCGCGTCGATGCGGGCGGGCACCGTCGTGACGCGCTCCACCGCGACGCCCGGCTGGACCGCGAGCGCCGACGCGACGAACAGGCCGCCCTTGCCGGCGACCACCACCTTGAGCCGGCGCGCGGCCGGGAGCCGGACCTCGGCCTCGTCGTCGGCCGCCAGCGCGTCGGGGCCGCTCGCGCTCGCGATGCGCGCTCGAAGCAAGGGGCCGCAGAGCGGCACGTGGTCGAGGCGGA
>VGRB01000524.1 GCA_016875475.1 Deltaproteobacteria bacterium | reverse complement strand
GGGGCGAAGTCGTCCAGGCGGGCCCGGACGCGCTCGAGTTCCGGTTCGACTCGGCCGGCGAAAGCCCGGAGGAGGTCGTCATCCGGCTGTTCCTGTCCCCGGGGGCGTCCCTCCCGGCGCGCCGGCGCGACCTTTCCTTCGCCCGGGTCCGGGACACCCGGGACCCCGCGACCCTCTCCCGCCGGGACCGGCAGGTCGAGCGCCTCCTCGGGTTCGCGGTGGGCCGGGCGCTCGGACACGACCCCTTCGTCGAGCCCGCGGGGGGCGCGACGCCGTCTTCCGCGCCTTCGGGCCCGGCGCCCGGTCGCAGCGTGCTCGACATCGACAAGTCCCGGTACCTGGAGCTGTTCCAGGCGCGGGTCCGTCACGAGGCGTTCATCCGCCGCTGGGACGCCCCGGACCGCTGGCGCCGCTTCCTCTACCCCATGAACCGGTGCGTCGCCGCGCTCTTCCGGCTGGGCCCGACGGACCACCTGGTGGTGCACGAGACCCTGGAATGCGTGCTGAACGAGCCGCCGTGGCTCCCCGCGGACACCGCCTTCTTCGGAAGCCCGAGGGATTCGCGGGTCGGCAACTACTGGCAGCGGGGGCCCACCCGGATCACGGATCCGCGGGCCGGCGACGCCGTCGCGGGCCGGAGCCAGTCCCTGCTCGAGGAGGCGGTGGAGGAGGCGGCCGCATCGCCGGGGGCAACGGCCGTCGTCGTGGTCTCGGGCTGCCTTCCGGACCTCATCGGCGACAACCCGGTGCCGGTGTTCCAGCGCATGGAGAAGCGCTTCGACGCCCGCCTCTACTGGGTCGCCGCCACGAACGACTACGGCGGCTACACCGCCCGCCTCATCGGGGACCGCCTGAAGCGGGTGGCCCCGGCGGATCACCGCAGGGATCCGCTCGGGGTGGCGCTCGTCGGAGGCGCGCCGACCGCCGAGAACGAGGAGCTGCTCGAGCTGGTGGCCGGGATCGGCCTGCACCCCCTCGGGGTGGTGCTGCCGGACGTGGACTTCGACGCCTTCCGGCGGGTCGCCGATGCCTCGCTCTTCGCCTGGGCGCGGCAGACCACGCTGAGCGACGTGTCCGAGGTCGCCTTCACGGAGCTTCCCGTCACGCTGCTCCGGCCCCGGGCTCCGGTCGGGGTGAAGGGGACGCTCGCGTGGCTCGGGCGCATCGCGGACCACGCGCCGCCGGGCTCGGGGGCCGGGGAGGCCCTGGAGGCGCTCGGGCGGGAGCGGCCATGGGAGGCCGAGGTGGAGCCCCTGCGCCGGCGCGCGGCCCGGTGGAACGTCGCCTTCGTCACCGACGCGGAGGAGTTCGAGGTGCTGGCGGACACGTCCCCGGCCTTTGCCTTCCCGCTCCTGGACGCGGTGCTCGACATGGGCTTCGGGATCCGGCTGCTGAACTTCGGGGCCCCCGCGGCAAGCGACGCCCAGCGGGCCTGGATCGCCGGCGGTCGCGAGGACCGGGTTTCGGTCGCGCACTTCGAGGATCCCGCCGGCCTTCGAAGGCTCCTGGCAGCGCCGGACGTGGGCGTCGTCTACTCGCATTTCGCCGCCGATCCCCGGGTCACCGCCGTGGGAAAGACGGTGTTCACCGAGGCGTGGCTCGAGATGGGGTTCCGGGGTTTCGCCCGGTCGATCCGGGCCCTTCTCCGCGCCTGCGAGACACGCCCGCTCGCCGGGTTCGAGCGCTGGCTCGGGGAGGGACCGTGAGCCACCTCGGGCTGAAGGAGAACCTGCCGTTCCTGAACGGCGTCTACGTGGCGGTGAACGCCGTCTCGGACGCGTACCTGGTCGTGGACGGCCCCTACTGCGTCATCTACAAGCTGGACATGCAGATGGCCCACGACCCGGGCAGCACCCTGATGGACCCGGCAGGGCTCGGGCGCGTGTTCATGACCGACATCCGCATGAACACCACGGTCGTCTACAACATGGCGACGGACCGCGGGCACGACATCGAGCAGGTCCTGCGGAAGGCGGCCTCGCTGCCCGGCGCCGGCGTGGTCCTCCTCACGTCCATGGACTTCAACCATCTCCTGAGCGTGCCCCTGGGCTCGTACCGCCGGCGCGTCGCCCGGGAGGGGGGCGCCCCGGTCGTCCAGGTGGACAACGAGTCCCTGGATGGCGACTGGCTGGACGGGTACGCCCGGGTGCTCGAGCGCCTGGCCGCCGAGCTGGACCTGGACGACGCCGCGCCCGGCCCGGACCGCGTCGCCGTCGTCGGCCACCTGATGGACCGGAACGAGGGCGACCAGACGGGCAACGTGGCCGAGCTGGAGCGGCTCGTCCGCGGGCTCGGGCTCGACCCCGTGTCCGTCTGGCCGAGCGGCGGTCCGGTCGCGGCGCTCCGGGAGGCACGCCGGGCAGGGTCGATCGTGTCGCTGCCCTACGGGCGAGCGGCGGCTCGGATCCTCGGCGAACGCCTGGCCGTGCCGGTGATCGAGGCGGACCTGCCGCTGGGCCTCGCCGGGACCGGCAGGTTCCTCGCGGTCGTGGGCAAGAGCACGGGCCGGGAAGCGGAGGCCGGCGCGTTCGCCGAGAGCGAGCTTTCCAGGGTCGTGCCCGCGGTGCGGCGCCACGTCTTCCGGTACCTGGCCGGCCGGAGGGCATCCGTGCACGCCGACCCCGTCCTGGCCCTGGCCCTCCCCGAGCTGCTCCGGGAGGCAGGGATCGAGACCGTGGCGCTGACCGTGGTCGGGGAACCCCGGCACCTGGACGAGACCGCGCGGGCGGGCCTCCTGGCGGCGGGCGCCCGCTTCGAGCCGGTCGTGTGCCCTACGGACCCGCTCGGGTTCCCTGGCGGCAAGGCGGACCTGGTCGTCTCGGGGTCGCTCTTCCCGGGCCGGGACGACGAGGCGTTCGAGTGGGTGCCGCTCGGGTACCCCAGCTACACGTATCATCCGATCGC
>VGRB01000523.1 GCA_016875475.1 Deltaproteobacteria bacterium | reverse complement strand
GGGGCCCTGCACGTCCAGGACCGCCTGGAGCACGATGCCGAGCGTGGCACGGTCCGGGAACTCGAACGCGTTGAGCGCGATCGCGGCGCCGCTCCCCGCCGGGCACCGCCACCAGAGCGGGACCGGATCGCTGCCGCCCGGGCCCGGCGCCCCCTCGGCCAGCACGGCGCAGCGCGCGGAAAGCGACGGCCGGAGCGCGGACAGCCGCACCGCGTCGCCGGCCGGCTCGATCACCATCCCGTCGAGGCCCGGGAACGCGCCCTCGCGGAAGCGGATGCCCGCGGTCGGCGCGGCCGCGGGCGGGGTGTCCTGCGGCGTCGCGGCGATCACGGAGGCCAGCGGGACGTTCCGGAGCGGCAGCAGGGCGAGCACGCGGCCGCCGCGCGACAGGTGATCCCGCAGCAGGCCCGCCAGGAACGCGTCGAGTGGGCGGCGCACCTCCGGGACCGCGAGCACGATGCCGCCGCGCGACGCGAGGTCGGCCGGCCGCAGCGCGCGGGAGTCGTCCACGGTCACCGACTCCATGGCGATGCCGGAGTACGACGACACCGCGGCGAGCGCGCGCATGGCCCGCACGGCGTCCGGCGAGGCGGGGTCGTGCAGCACGAGGAGCGTTCCGGGCTTCCGCGGGACGCGGCCGAGCGCGGCGTTCGCGAAGGCGCCGAGGTCGAGCGCCAGGTCGGCCTTCGAATCCAGGAGGTCGCGCGGCGACAGGTACTTCGACAGCGCCATCGCGCCGGTCGCGCCGGTGAAGACGACCGCGCTCCCGCCCGCGCCGGGGCGGTCCTTGCGCGCCGCGGAGACCAGCACCCGCACGTCCGGGCGCTCCGGGGTGAAACGGTAGTAGTGCCGCACCCGCTCCGGCGCGAGCGCGTCGCGCCTGCCGAGCGACGGGTCCAGCACCTCGATCGCGAGGCGTGCCGGGTCGTCCGTCCAGTCGGCCTCGTACCGGACTCCGAGCGCGGCGAACGCGCGGTTCACGACGGCGGCCTCGACGAACGCGCCGCCCGGCCCTTCCTGCCACGCCCCGTAGTTCCCGACGATCACGTAGCGGGTCCCCCCGTCCACGACCTTCCGCACGAAGTCGGGCCACGCGGCAGCCCGATCCATGGCCCCGTCCAGGAAGCCGGTCACGACCGCGCGCGCACCCGCGATCGCGCCGGCGGGCGGCAGGCCCTTCGCCACGTCGTGGAACGTGACGTCGAGCGCCATCTCGCGGACCGCGCGGGCGAACTCGCCGGACAGCGGATTCGACGCCGCCGACGAGCCCTCGGTCGAGTCGTACAGGCAGAGGACGGAGTCGCCGGGGCGAAGCGGCACGGGAGGCACGGACCGGGGGAGGCCGGCGGCGAGGACCGACGACGTCGCTGCGATCGCCGCGACCGTCACCGCCGCCCGTCCCGCCTGACCCCTCCCTGCCACCCTGATCCTCTCTGCGGTCTCTGCGGTCTCTGCGGTGAAACCGCGCCGTCCTCTACGCCTTCTCCCGACCCTCGCGGGCCAGGGCACGCAGGCGCAGCACCACGAGCAGGACCAGGATCGGCGCGAGCAGCCCGAAGACGAGGAACGCCACGTTGTTGCGCGACGGCGGGCCGACCGGCTTCGGGACCTCGAGGACCGGCACCATCTTGCCGTCCTTCTCCTCGAAGCGGACCTTCGTCGGATCGAACTGCGCGACCGCGTCGGCCTGGCCGGGCGGGAGCAGCACGCGCAGCTCCTTGTCCCCGAGCACCACCGCGAGCACGCCGCGGACCCACTCGACCGAGCCGGTCTGGTGCAGGTACGGCGCGGCGAGCGCGATCTCCTTGTCCGATCGGCCCGTCACGGCGAGCACGCGGTGCGTGGGCTCGAGCGGGTTCTTCGCGAGCGCAAGGATTCCGGCCGCGTTCAGGAGGTCCACCCGGCCGCCGGAGCGGGCGGTCAGCTCCTTCGGGATCACCTGCGACCAGGTCGCGTCGCCGAGCAGGGACCCGATCGGGCCGACCAGCACGAGGTTCGACTTGCGGTTCCCCTCGGGCAGCGCGGACAGCCGGGCGAACAGCGCGCCCGCGTAGACCGGCCCGCGGAGGCTCTGGGCGAGGTAGGCGAGGATGTTGAAGCCGCCGGTCAGGCTGCCGTCCGTCAGCGGGTCCACGAGCGCGACGGCCAGGTCGTCGAAGCGGTTCCAGGCGAGGAAGATGTACGGGTAGTTGGCGAGCGTCTCGCCCTGCGCCGTGTCCACGGGGAGGTAGAGGAACGTGTCGTTGTGGAGCGTGAGCCAGGCCATCTCGGGGTGGTTGTAGTAGCAGTCGGGATCCCCGATGTCCATGAACACTTCCATCTCGAACGTGAGCCAGCGCGACCCGAGGTACTGGAGCGGGATGCGGACGTCCCACGTGTTCCGCGGGGCCGTGTCGCGCGTCAGGCGGATGCTCTTGACCGGTTCGCCGTTGACCTTGACCAGCAGCGAGGACGACTGCGGCAGGAGCAGCTCGGAGTGGCTCATCGAGAGGCGGATGAACGCGCCGTCCTTGATCTTGCCGACGAACGGGTTCGGCAGCGTGAACGTGATCGCGTGGTAGAACTTGCCGCGCGCCATCAGGTCGGACAGCTTCATGTCCTGCAGGCGGACCAGGAACGCGGCCTCGGCGCGCGTCTCGGGCGTCACCTCGAAGGCGGGGGGCTTGTCGAACGCGACGACCGGGCCCTTCAGGTTCTTCAGCGAGGCCGGGGTCTTCAGGTGCTCGGCCGCGAGGCGCAGGGCCTCGTCGTCCCGGCCCGCGACGACCAGCATGCGGCGGCCCGGGTTGAAGGGCGAGGGGGCCTCGACGAGCCAGCCGGAGCCGTCGCGCGCGAATGCGTCCGCGTTCAGGGACCACGGTGAGCCGGCAAGCGCCTGGAGACTGGTCGCGGTGCCGACCACGACGACGTGGCGG
>VGRB01000522.1 GCA_016875475.1 Deltaproteobacteria bacterium | reverse complement strand
AAAAGCCGCGCGGCTCCGACGAGGTCGGGCTGTTCGTCATGCCCCTGTGGGCGCCCGGGGCCGCGGGCGAGCGGCGGAACGGCCTGACCATCGACCGGCTGAAGTGGAAGATGGGCACGTCCGAGCTGCCGACCGCCGAGATGACGCTCGACGGCGCGATCGCCTGGCAGGTCGGCCCGCTGGACCGCGGGCTCGCGAACGTGGTCGGGATCGTGCTCACGCTGTCGCGGCTGACCGTGGGGCTCGCGTCGGCGGCGTTCATGACGCGGGCGGTTCGCGAGGCGGCCCTGTACGCGCGCTTCCGCGACGTGTTCGGCAGGAAGATCGCAGAGTTCCCGATGGCGCAGGCGCAGATCGAGGACATGGCGCGGGCCGCGCGCCGGACGGTCGCGGGCGCGTTCGAGGCGTACCGCCTGTTCCGCGAGGCGGGCGGGCTCGCCGCGACCCATGACCCGTCGCCCGCGGCGCGCCGCCGCCGCTTCCTGGCGCGCGAGCTGGTGATGCTCCAGAAGTTCGTGGCGGCCGAGGACTGCACGTCGGTCGTCCGCGAGGCGATCGGCATCTTCGGTGGCAACGGCGCCATCGAGGACTTCTCGTGTTTGCCGCGGCTCTTCCGCGACTCCATGGTGAACGAGTTGTGGGAAGGCCCGCGGAACGTGCTCCAGGCGCAGATCCACCGCGACCTCCGGAAGGCGGCCGAGTGGTACCCGCCGGGCGACCTCGTGTCGGACCTGCTCGCCGGGGCCGCGGCGGACGTCGTGCGCCCGCTCGCTGACGAGGTCGCCGGGGTCGTGGCGCACCCGAGCCTGGCGGCGCCCGGCGACGCGACGGTCGAGGCATGCCGCCACTGGGACGCCGCGCTCCGGGCCGCCGCGCACGCATGGCAGGACGCGGCGCTGGCACGAGTCGCGCGAGCATATTGACTTCGGATC
This sequence comes from Deltaproteobacteria bacterium, assembly GCA_016875475.1. Lineage (GTDB taxonomy): Bacteria > Myxococcota_A > UBA9042 > DTJE01 > DTJE01 > VGRB01. The sequence continues at coordinate 1,990 of VGRB01000522.1, read as the reverse complement.
GGGTCGCTCCTACACTACGCCACCCTCGCCGCCAGCCGGCGGAGGGAAGCCCGCAGGTGGATGGAAGGGAGCTTGCAGTGGGGCGGGCGAAGCACGGAGGAACATGACGGATCAGGTTGGCCAGGTTCAGGATCAGGCGGCAGGCATGGACGACTTCGCGAGCCTCATCGCGCAGTACGACCACGCGGAAGTCCGCGACGGCGAGATCGTGCAGGGCACGATCCTCAAGGTGGAGAAGGACTGGGTGCTCGTGGACATCGGGTACAAGTCCGAGGGCCAGGTCCCGCTCCACGAGTTCCTCGACCACGAGGGCAAGCTGACCGTCAAGGTCGGCGACCGGACCTCGGTCTATGTCGAGGCGCGCGAGAACAAGGACGGGCTCGTCGAGCTGTCCAAGGAGAAGGCCGAGAAGCTGAAGATCTGGGACGAGATCTCCGCTGCGGCCGAGAAGGACGGCGTGGTCGAGGGCGTGGTCCTGTCCCGCGTGAAGGGCGGCCTGACGGTCGACATCGGCGTCAAGGCGTTCCTGCCCGGCTCGCAGATCGACCTGCGCCCGGTCCGCGGCCTGGATCGCTACATCGGCCAGAAGCTGCGCTTCAAGGTCATCAAGTTCAACCGCCGGCGCGGCAACATCGTGCTGTCGCGGCGCGCGCTGCTCGAGAAGGAGCGCGAGGAGCTGAAGTCCAAGACCCTGTCGACCCTGCAGGTCGGCCAGGTGGTCGAGGGCACCGTGATGAACATCACGGAGTACGGCTGCTTCGTGGACCTCGGCGGCATCGACGGCCTGCTCCACATCACCGACATGTCCTGGGGCCGCATCAACCACCCGTCCGAGATGGTTCAGGTGGGCGACAAGGTCCGCGTGAAGGTGCTGAAGTTCGACCCGACGACCGAGCGCGTCAGCCTCGGCATGAAGCAGATCAGCGAGGACCCGTGGCTCCGCGCGGGCGAGCGCTACCACGTGGACGACCGCGTGCGCGGTCGCGTCGTGTCGCTGGCCGACTACGGCGCGTTCATCGAACTCGAGGCCGGCATCGAGGGCCTGATCCACGTCTCCGAGATGTCGTGGACCAAGAAGGTGAAGCACCCCTCCAAGGTGCTGAACGTCGGCGACGAGGTCGAGGCGGTCATCCTGCAGGTCGACGCCCGCAACAAGCGGATCGCGCTCGGCCTGAAGCAGACCGAGATCAACCCGTGGAACCTGCTGCGCGAGAAGTACCCGGTCGGGACCCGCGTGAACGGCAAGGTCCGGTCGATCACCAGCTTCGGCGTGTTCATCGGGATCGAGGACGGCATCGACGGGCTCGTGCACCTCCAGGACATCTCCTGGTCGCGCAAGATCAAGAACCCGGCCGACATGTACAAGAAGGGCGACGAGGTCGAGGCGGTCGTCCTGCACATCGACCCGGACAAGGAGCGCTTCGCGCTCGGCATCAAGCAGCTCGCGGCCGACCCGTGGGAGAAGGTGCACGAGAAGTTCCCGATCGGCTCGATCGTCACCGGGACCGTCAGCAAGATCCTGGACTTCGGCGCCATCGTGGAGCTGGAGGACGAGGTCGAGGGCCTGGTGCACGTGTCCGAGATCCGCGCCGAGAAGGTGGACAACATCAACAAGGTGATGAAGGTCGGCGACTCCGTCACGGCCATGGTCATCAACCTGATCCCCGAGGAGCGGAAGCTCGGCCTGTCCATCCGCCGGCAGCAGGAGGCCGAGGAGAGCGGCGACTACCAGGAGTACCTGAAGGCGCAGCGCGCGGCCCCGACCACGATCGGCGACCTGATCCGCGAGAAGATCGACGTCTCGACGCTCCGCGGCGCCGCGCCGGCCCCCGCCCCGAGGAAGGCGAAGAAGGCCGCGCCCGCCGAGCCGGCCCCCGAGCCGACCGCCGAGGCCGCTCCCGAGCCCACGCCCGAGCCCGCCCCTGCGGCCGAGGCCCCGGCTGCGACGCCCGAGCCCGCGCCCGAGGCGCCGGCCGAGGAGCAGCCCGCC
>VGRB01000521.1 GCA_016875475.1 Deltaproteobacteria bacterium | reverse complement strand
CCCCCCAAGGCACTCCTCGGCATGCAGCCCCCGCCGGATGCAGTGGCGGCGATGCGCCTGTCCCAGGACGCGGGCGAACTCCGGTCCGACTTCGAACGCTGGATCGAGGGGCAGTTGCGCGCGGGAGCTCCTCTCGCCGGCGTCGCGGACTGGGCGTCGAAGCTGACCGGAGCTGCGGTCAGGATCGCCGGCATCCTCCATCTGGCCAAGCGGGTCGAGTCCGAGTCGTTGCCCTGGAACTCGCTCATCAACGCCGACACGATGGGCCAGGCCCTGCGCATCGCGCGATACGCGATCCCGCACGCATGCGAGGCCTTCGGAATGATGGGCGCGGATCCCGTGCTCGTCGCGGCCCGCGCCGTGCTGGACTGGATCAAGAGGGCCGAGCTTATCAAGTTCACCAAGCGCGACGCCTTCTGCGCCCTTCGTGGATCGTTCAGGCGGGCCCGGGAGGTGGACGCGCCCCTCGATGAGCTCGTCGAGCGGGGATACCTCCGGCCGCGACCCGTGCCCGCCCGCGAGGGCCCCGGCCGCTTGGGCTCCCCCATCTTCGACGTGAACCCCCTGTGGGACCGCGGCGCCACGCAGAATCCGCAGATTTCGCGAAACGACCCGGACGCGCATGACGCCCTCGATTTCGCGGATTCCGCGAATTCTGCGACGGAGGTGCAGTAGCCATGAGAGCCCGCGCGAAGCGCATCGATATCGTCCCCGCCCAGATCCGGGAGGTCTGCAGCGGCTCTCGAATCCTGCAGGTTTCGAAGAAGCCCGCAGGCGTGGAGGTCGTGCTGTGCCGGGAGTCCCGCGACCCCGACACCCTCGGCGCCGCAGTTCCGATCGCCGCGCGCAAGCAGCGCATCGTGGTCGAGGCCGCGGCCGGCTTCGCGCTGGCGGACGCGCTGGAGACGTGCCTCGGCGGCGGCCGTGGAGCCGAGTCGGAGGTCCCGCCCACGGAGGGGTGCACGGCCATCCCCGACCTCAACCGTCGCGCGCTCCGGGTAGCGCGGGGGAGGGACAGGAAGGGGCGTCCCACGGTCGAGGCGGAGGTGGTCGATGAGGAGGGCCGGCTCGTGCGGTCTCCGTCGGGCCTCGCCTCGCTGGCGCTCGGCGGTGCCGCCGCCACCGCGTTCGCTCGCCTGCTGCGAGCGCTCGGCGCAGAGGCCGAGGTCACGGGCTCGTGGGGGGCCTGACCATGAGGGCAAACGTTGTCCGCCTCCTGGCGCGCAGCTGCAAGGGCGCGCAGGTCTTTCGCGTCGGAGCGTGGGCGGTAGCACCGACCACTAACGCCCCCCTCGTGCAGAGGGGCGGCACTTGTCCGCAGGACGCCCGCGAGGCACACATTCGCCCCATCGAGCGCGCCCGGGCTCCGCCAGGATGCTGATCCGCGCAACTCCCTGACAGCTAGGAGGTTCTGGGCATGGAAGACCGACGCAGCGCAGTGGCAGAAACCCGACGACGAAACATCGAGCGCCTCGTGGCGGCGTTGGCCGACGTGCTCGCGAAGACGTCGCCGAACCGGACCGAGCGGCTGCTCCAGCGGATGGTCGCGGCGGCAGTGCCCGCCAAGGCCGCGGAGGGCACGCGGCCGGTAGCACCCCCCGAACGCGCCGCGGACGGTCGCGAAACGTGATTCGGATTGCGGCGCACCGCTCGTCCCCCGGCTGGCGGGCGGGGCGCATTGGACTTGCAGCCGGGCGTGATGGAGGGACTCGATGAAGAGCAGGAACAGGTCTTGGTTTCGGGGAATGCAGCAGTTGGACTTGCGCGGGGTCGCGGACGAGGTCGCGCGGGCGCGCGACGCCGTCCTGGCGGGCATCGGCGAGTGCGGCGACGCCGCCCAGGCCGAGGGCGGCGGCTCGACGCGGTGCGACGGCCTGCGCCAGGCGGCGGGCGCGCCGAACGGCGTTGAGGCGAGGCTGCGCGGCGCCGCCGACGGGGGGAACAAGCCCATCCGGCCGCCCGCGGCGGCCGGGCTGGGAGATGCCGAGGGGTGCGGGTGCGACCGCAGGCAGGCTTCCTCCGGGGACGACGCGTAGGGCCTGGAAGGGGCAGGGTCGGTGCGGACACCTTCACCTTGCCTCTTATCGCACTACCTAGGCTAGGGAGTACGGTGATGCATTGGTACGCGGAGTGCAGATTCTGCACGAGAAGGTTCGATCGGTTGCAGGGGCTGAGGGCTCACTTGAAGCACTGTTCATCGTACCTTGCGGCGGTGGCCCAAGGACTCGTCGTTCCGCGGCCGGCGCCGGGCTTCAAGCAGTGCGTCGCGTGCGGCAACCTCCAGGTGAACCGACCGCGCTGCAAGAAATGCGGCGGCACCAGCTTCCGGTACGGCTGGTCGCGCAGGTAGGGCAGCGGATTCGCCGCGCGGGGCCTCCTCGACACGGCGCTGACGGTCGTCCACGAAAGCCGGCCGCCGCAGCACGCGGGCCTCATGACAAGCGCACTGGCGATGGCGTCGGGTCTCGTCGGTCGTCATGCCCGACTCCCCCGCGCCCCGGCCGACAGGCCGGGGCACCAGCCGCTTGCCGCAGATGTAGTCCATCGTCTCCCAGACCTGCTTGGGTACCTTCGTGACTTCCGGCCCGTACGACCGCCGCTGCGGGCGCCGGATGCGCACCTTGGCTGCGCCTTCCACGAGCATCCCGGGCTCCACCTGTACCCGCTTCCCGTGACCCCGCAGCAGCCACGCCGCATACACCCGATGGAAACCCGTGCTCTCCACGAACTCCGACAGGATCCGTCCCCTCTCTGTCCCGTCCGCGTGACGGCCACCGTCCCGGCGCATGACGATCACCGTCCCCGCGCATGACGGTCACCGTCCCGGCGCATGACGGTCACCGTCCCGGCGCATGACGGTCACCGTCCCGGCGCATGGCGGTCACCGTCCCCGCGCGGTGAAGGGCCGCGCGGCGCCGCCCGGGG
>VGRB01000520.1 GCA_016875475.1 Deltaproteobacteria bacterium | reverse complement strand
TTCCTCGACCCGGCCAGAAAACCGGACACGTTTGGGTTCGCACCCCCGCAGTACGGGTTTGTTGGAGCTACACGCAGTTGCAGGAGGCTACGTCAGGAGGTCTGGATTCATGGGCATCGTCCTTCCGGTCGCAATCCTCGGGACGGGCAGCGTCCGGCCGGGCCGCCCGCACACGACAGAGGAGGTCCTCGCGGCCGTCGGCGAGGCGGGCGACCCGTCGCGCCTGCGCGAGAAGATGGGGATCGACACCCGCTACTGGATGGAGGAAGGCGACAGCCCGTCCGTGTACGCGGCCCAGGCGGTGCGGCAGGCGCTGGACATGGCCGGGCTGGCGCCGACGGACCTGAAGCGCCTGATCTTCGTGACGTCGGGGGGCGGCGAGTTCCTGACGCCGGCCACGGCGAACGCGGTAGTCGACCACCTGGGCCTGAACAACCGGTGCGACGGCTTCGACGTCAACAACGCCTGCATGGGCTTCCTGACCGCGTTCGACCTCGCGGCCCGCTGCGTGGCCACCGGGCTCGGCCCGGTCGCGGTCGCGGTCGTCGAGACGATGTCCTGGTTCATCAAGCCGGAGGACCCGCGGCCCTACCTGGTCCTCGGCGACGCGGTCGCGGCGGCGGTGTTCGGCGAGGCCCCCCCCGGGGGCGGCGGGGTGCTCGCGTCGGTCGGCCTGAACGACGGATCCCAGCGCCAGTGGGTGGGCATGCTCCACCCGAGCCGGACCGGCAAGCCCGAGCTGATGCGCTTCGGCCGCACGCATTCGGACATCTCGGCCGTGGCGCTCGACGCGATGAAGACCGGCGCCGCGCTGGCCCTGGAGAAGGCCGGCCTCGGCGTGAAGGACATCGACTGGTTCCTGCCCCACCAGCCGAACGGCAGCATCCTGGACCGGGTGGTCCGGCACCTCGGCATCGGCGAGGACCGGTACTGCCGGGTGGTCGACAGGATCGGCAGCGTGGTGGCGACCGCGATCCCGATGAGCCTGGACGTGCTGATGCGGAGCGGCCGCGTCCGGCCCGGCCAGACGATGCTGATGTTCAGCGTCGGGGGCGGGATGGCGTACGGCGCGATCGTCTACCGGGTACCCCCTCCCGCGGGCTGAGGTATCATCGGATGCCGAGGTGATCCCGTGAGCGGTTCCGTCCTGCCCCCCGAGTACGGCGCGGAATTCGAGGCGGAGCGCCGCCGGTCCATCGCGTCCGCGAACTGGGTGGTCAACTGGATCGGGTTCCTCCTGTACCCGATCACGACGTTCCTCGACCTGATCCAGTTCCCGGCGACCTACGGCAGGCTGAGCGCGGTCCGGTTCGGCGCCACGGCCGGACTCGGCCTCCTGCTCGTCGTGCAGTGGGTGCTCCGGCGCAGCGGCCTCGCGGTCCCGCTCAACCGCGTGGTCATGTGGGCCGTCGTCGGGATCGTCATCGTGCACCTGGACGTCGTCAACGTGATGGTCGGGGGCCCGGAGACCACGTACTACGCCGGCATCACGCTGCTCCTGCTGTGCGTGCTCGTCGCGTTTCCGCTGTCCCTGAAGGAGATGGGACTGACGGTTGTGCTGATCTCGCTCCAGTACAACATCGTCATGCTCCTGTTCGACCCGCACCTCGAGCCGGACGGGTTCCTGAACGCGAACTACTTCTTCTTCGCCACGGCGTTCATCGGCCTGTTCGCGACCGCCCTCGGAAACCGCCTTCGGATCGACGAGTTCCTGGCCCGCAAGCGCATCGAGAGCGAGAAGGCGAGGAGCGACCAGCTCCTGCTGAACATCCTCCCGGAGGAGGTCGCCGAGGAACTGAAGACGACCGGCCGGGTGCACGCCCGCCACATCCGGTCGTGCAGCATCCTGTTCACGGACTTCGTCGGCTTCACCAGGCTCGCGAACCGCGCCGCGCCGGAGGATCTGGTCCGGTCGCTCGACCGCGCGTTCTCGCGGTTCGACCAGATCGTGGACCGCTGGGGGCTCGAGAAGCTGAAGACCATCGGCGACGGCTACATGGCGGCGGGCGGCGTGCTGGAGGACCAGCCGGACCACCTGCTGCGCTCGATCCTCGCCGGGCTCGAGATGATGCACGCCATCGAGGACGAGGGTCTCGGCGCGGCCGACGGGACCCCGTGGCGCGTCCGGATCGGCGTCCACCCGGGCCCGGTCGTCGCGGGCGTCATCGGCCAGAAGAAGTTCGCGTTCGACCTCTGGGGCGACACGGTCAACACCGCGAGCCGCCTCGAGGCCCAGGGCCACCCGCGCACGATCAACCTGGCGACCAAGGTCTACAAGGCGATCGAGCCGTTCTTCGACGGCGTGGACCGCGGCTACGTGCCGGTCCGCGGCAAGGGCCCCATGGCCATGACCGGGATCACCCGCCTTCGCCCGAAGTACTCCGAGGACCCGGAAGGCCGCGTCCCGAACGAGATGTTCCGGCAGGACGCGCGCCGCTGGCTGGACGGCCTCGTGGAGCCGGTCGTCGGCCCCGCCGCCGACCCCACGGCCGCGGCGACCCGCGTCGAGCTGCAACCCGGGCCGGCAGACCCCCTGGCCGTCCTGTCCGAGCTGACCCCGGACGACAAGCAGGCGCTGATGGAGCTGGCCGAGCCCGTGTCCTTCCGGCCGGGGCAGGTCATCGTCGAGCAGGGGCAGAGCCTCGCGGTCCTGCTGATGATCATCCGCGGCAGCGCGGCCGTGCGCGTGGCCCAGGAGGGCGTGTCCGTCGAGGTCGGCCAGGTGCGGCCGGGCGAGGTCGTCGGCGAGATGTCGTTCGTGAGCTGGGAGCCTGCGAGCGCCACCGTGGTCGCGCTCGACGAGGTCGTCGCGCTCCGCTTCGAGATGGAGTGGATGGAGAGCCTGATATCACGCCACCCCCGGACCGGCGTGCGGCTGTTCCACTCGCTGGCCGGGATCCTGGCGCAGCGGGTGCGCGAGACGACAA
>VGRB01000519.1 GCA_016875475.1 Deltaproteobacteria bacterium | reverse complement strand
CGCCCCCGCCGTCCGTTCCGCCCCCCCCCGCCGCGAGCGCCAAGGCAGCAAGCAGACCGAGTCCGATCCTCATGATCCCCTCCTCCCCGAATCCCGTCCCGGTACCCGTGTTCGTACCCGCCACCACCCCAAGCAAGCCCCGTGCCCGCCACCAACCCCCATGCTTTCGAGAGGTTGCCACATCGGCGGGCAGGCGTCCGGCCCCCCTGGCATGACAGGGGGATCAGAACGGCGGTCTGCCGGGCGGTCGCGGTGTGGCGGAAGGACGGCAAGGAGGAGCCCGCGGCCAGGGCTCGGGCCGGGGGATGCTGCAGCTCCCCCCCGCGCGGGGGACAGTGAGGACGGGGCGGGTACGGGTACGGGGACGGGGACGGGGGCTACAGCGGGTCGAGGATCTCGATCGGGGGCATGGGGCGGCCTTCCAGATACTCGATGCTCGCTCCGCCGCCCGTCGAGATGTGGGTCATGCGGTCATCCAGGCCGAACTCCTCGACCGCCGCCGCGCTGTCGCCGCCGCCGATCACGGTCACGGCGCCGGCCGCGGTCGCGTCCGCCAGGGCCTCGGCCACCGCGCGCGTGCCCGCGGCGTAGTCGGGACGCTCGAACACGCCCATCGGGCCGTTCCACACGACGGTCCCGGCCTTCACGATCTCGTCGCGGAACAGCCGGATGGTCTCGGGGCCGATGTCCATCCCCATGCATGCGCCGGTGATCGCCACGCCGTCAACCATGACCGGCGCCCCGCTCGCGAAGTCGTCGGTCGCGACGTGGTCCGCCGGGAGCAGGATGCGGTCGCCCGCGCGCTCGAGCAGCGCGGCCATCTCGCCGACCTGGTCCTCCTCGACGCGGCTCTTCCCGACGTCCGTGCCGCGCGCCTTCAACAGCGTGTAGGCCATGGCGCCGCCGATCAGGATGCGGTCCACCTTCCCGAGCAGGCTCGAGATCAGCTTGATCTTGTCGGACACCTTGGCCCCGCCCAGGATCGCGACGAACGGGCGCTTCGGGTCGGACACGGCCTCGTGGAGGTACCGGATCTCCTTCTGGACCAGGAACCCTGCGACCGCGGGGCCGCCCTTCGCCTGCACCGCGCGCGCGAGCCCGTACATGCTCGCGTGCTTGCGGTGGCACGTCCCGAACGCGTCGTTCACGTAGGTGTCGCCGAGGCGCGAGAGCCCCGCGACGAACGCGTCCAGCACATCCTGCTGGTCGGCGGTCAGCTTCCTGTCCGGGTTCTTCTTCGCCTTGTCCGCGATCGTCTCGCCCGGGTGGAACCGGACGTTCTCCAGCAGCAGCACGTCGCCCGGCTTCATCGCCGCGACCGCCGCGTCCGCGGCCGGCCCGATCACCCCGGGCGGTCCGAGCCGCACCGGACGCTCCAGCAGCGCGGCCAGCCGGTCCGCGGCCGGCGCGAGCGAGAACTCCGCCTCGAAGCCCTTCTCCGCGGGCCGGCCGAGGTGGCTCATCAGCACCAGCCGCGCGCCGCGCTCCCGCACGTGCCGGATGGTCGGGAGCGCCTGGACGATGCGCCGGTCGTTCGCGACCTTCCGGTCCTTCACGGGCACGTTGAAGTCGACCCGGGCGAGCACGGTCCGCCCGGAGACGTCGATGTCGGCAACGGTCTTCGTGGCCATCGGGGATCCCTCCGCTTCGAAACGTGTCCGGACTCTAGGCGCATCGGGTCCCGCGGACAAGAGGGCCGCTCACGTCTTTGACTTCGCCCGTGTCCGGCGGCAAGATCGCCGCGCCTCATGCCTCGACGAGGGGTGGATGAAGGTCAGGCACGAGCACGTGATCGACGCGCCGGTCGAGAAGGTCATGGCGACCTACGCCGACAAGGCGTTCTACGTGGAGAAGCTCAAGAACTCCGGGGCGATCTCGGTGGACGTCGTCGAGCACGCGGAGCAGCCCGGGGACAGGGTCCGCTGGAAGGCCAAGGTCAGCGAGCCGTCGCGCTTCCCGGCGTTCCTGCGGAAGTCCGACGTGGACACGTACGTGGACGACAGCGTGCTCGACCGGCCCGCCGGCACGCTGACGTGGAAGGTCACGCCCGCGATCATGGCGGACAAGTTCTTCCTCTCCGGCCTGATGGAGTTCAGGAAGGAGGGGAAGGGCACGCGCCTGTCCTTCACGACCCGGATGGACGTGAAGATCCCGCTGGTCGGCGGCAAGGCCGAGTCCATCGGCCTGTCCAAGACCGAGGAGGAGGTCGCGCGCCAGGTCGCCTTCCTCCGCAAGTGGCTCGCGGAGCACTGATGCCCCCCCCGGCCGTCCACGGCACCCCCGCCTCCGGCGCCGTCCGTCGCGAACTGCGCGTGGTCGAGGGCCCGGGCGGCCCGCTCGCGCCGGAGCGGGTCCGGACGACACCGAGGGACCGGACGGCCGGGCGCCGCCGGGCCGGGGTTCCCGGATCCGGGTAGCCAGAATTGGCCATTGACCGGCCCCCCCGTCTCCGCGATACTGCCGGGCGACGCCAGTCCTGGCGCAGGCAGTTGCCCTGCCGCTCGCGGCGGGGCGCGCGTGCCGGTGCGAGGGGATCCCCTTCGCGCTGCCACCCCCCTCGGACGTCCCGGCGCCTCCCGGGACGTACCCCCCGATGTTCCCGGGTACACGTGACGTCCGGGGGGACTGCCTGTTCCCCCCCTCGCGCGCCTGCCGCGAACCCCCTACGAGCATTCCGCGCTGTCGCCCGGCCCGCACGGTAGGCGGTCCCGAACGACACCCGTCGAGATACGTACCCCACCTTCCCGACCCGGCAGGCCCCAGGGGCATCGATCGGAGGGGGGCGCGGCTCGCCCCCCTGCCCGCCGCCCCGCGTTGCGGGGCGCGGGCCACCCCCCTTGCCCCAAATCGTCGGGCCTCCTTGCCGTTGGGCGGCTCCCCCTGCGCGGCTTTGCCGCGCGGGGGCGCCCCCAGGGCCGGCTAGTTTCGTGGATCTGGGG
>VGRB01000518.1 GCA_016875475.1 Deltaproteobacteria bacterium | reverse complement strand
CGATCGGAGGGGGGCGCGGCTCGCCCCCCTGCCCGCCGCCCCGCGTTGCGGGGCGCGGGCCACCCCCCTTGCGCGGCCGCCTTGCGGCCGCCGAGCGCGCCGCGCCTCGGCGCGGCGCGCCTCGGCGCGGCGCGCTCATCCGAACAGACGGGTTGACCCCTTTGAGCGACGACGGGTAGGATCGTTCCGGCTGCGGGCGGCGGACATGCTGGACGAGGCCAAGGGCATCTGCCCGAACTGCGAGAAGCACACCGGTCCCCTCGGCCAGCCGTGTCCGAGCGAGGCGTGCACCGCGCGCAAGTACCACTTCGTCCCGATGAAATGGTTCGACGCCGCGAAGGCGTACGCGGAGCGCAAGCGGAAGGCGCTGGACCCGCTGCTCGGCCGCCGGATCGACCGCTACCTCCTGGCCGGCAAGGTCGGCGAAGGCGGGATGGGCTCGGTCTATCTCGCGCTCCAGGAGCCGCTGAACCGCGAGGTCGCTCTGAAGCTGATCTCCGGGGTCGAGACCGGCGCGCAGATGATCGCCAGGTTCGAGCGGGAGGCCCGCGCGATCTCGGCGCTCGACCACCCCAACATCGTGAAGCTCTACGACTACGGCGTCGGGGACCTCGGGTTCCAGGTGCCGTTCATGGCGATCGAGTACATCCGGCGGGGCCGCACGCTTCGCCGTGTGCTCGCGCAGGTTCGCGAGGAGGGCTCGGGGGGCGCGGCCGCGCCCATGGTCGGGGCGATCTTCCAGCAGATCCTGAACGCGCTCGGCGCCGCGCACGCGGTCGGCATCGTCCACCGGGACATGAAGCCCGAGAACGTGATGGTCGCGGCGGTGTACGGGAACCCGCACCTCGTCAAGGTGCTCGACTTCGGCCTGGCGCGGAGCGTGTCCGACGGCGTGGCGGGCGGGAACCTGGACAGCGACCTGTCCGCGCCGGGCCAGATCCTGGGGACGCTGCACTACATGGCCCCGGAGCAGGCGCAGACCGGGACCAGGCTGATCGAGGTCGACGGCCGTGCGGACCTCTACGCGGTCGGGGTGATGCTGTTCGAGGTCTTCTGCGGCGCGCGGCCGTTCGAGGGAGGGAGCCCGCTCGAGATCCTGGCCAGGAAGGTGGACCCGGCCTTCGACGCGATGACCTTGCCGGCCGCGAGGAGCCTCCCGAAGCCGCTGCGCGAGGTCCTGTTCCGGTCGATGCACAAGGACCCGGATGCCAGGTATCCGACCGCCGCCGACATGCTGGGCGCGCTCGAGCACGCGCTCGCCGGGCGGATCACGACCATCATCGGGTTCGTGATCGACGGCGCGAGCGCGAGTGAGCCCATCCCGACCCCTGACCTGGACCCCGAGGCCAGGTCGCTGTTCGCGGCGATCCCTCCGCCGTCGCCGTCCGAAGGGCGCCGGGGGAGCCCGCCGGACGCGCTCGACGGCCCGGGCGAGGACGAGGACGGCACGGTGCTGGCCCGGCCGAGGCTGCGCCAGGCGGCCCCGATCGCGCCGGGCGCGCCTCCCCAGCCGCGTCCGGGCAGCGGGGCTTCCCCGGGGCGTCGCGTGTCGGAGCGTGCCGCGCCGCCGGCGAGGCCGTCTCCGCCGCCCGCGCCCGCGCAAGCGTTCACTTCGCCGCCCGCGCCCGCGTTCGTGCCGCCACCCGCGCCGCGCACGCCTTTCCCGGCCCAGGGCGGACCGCCGCCCGGCCCGTTCGGCGGGGGGCTGCCGCCGGTGGGGCAGGGTCCCGGAGGACCGCCGCCCGGCCCGTTCGGCGGGGGGCTGCCGCCGGTGGGGCAGGGTCCCGGAGCACCGCCGCCCGGCCCGTTCGGCGGGGGGCTGCCGCCGGTGGGGCAGGGTCCCGGAGCACCGCCGCCGTGCGGCTACGACCTCGATGTCGATTTCGGACCCGGGCCGCGTGGGGCGCCACCGAAGCCGGCCGCACCGTCCCCGAGACCCCAGGAGCGACCGTGGGGCGGCCCGTCCCCCCAGGTCCACGGCGGCGCGGGCGGCCACGGGCCCGTGGGGCCGTCGCTGGACGTGGACTTCGGTCCGACCACGCCCGAGCCCCCGCCGCGGGGCGGCGGCACGAGCCCGGGCCTGATGCCGGCCGCGTCCGGCTACGGTGCGGGCGCCCGCGGGGGCAGGATGTCGGCGAGCCGAGGCTCCGGCGCCAGGCCCGCGCCCCGGAGCGCGCTGGAATCGCCGACCACGCGCATCCTGCTGACCCTGGGGATCGCGCTGCTGCTGTCGCTGCCCGTGGGCATGTGGGCGCTCCAGCGCACCCGCATCGGCCGGGTCAACGGCGACCTCGAGCTGATCCGGAGCGCGCTCAAGACAAGCGGCGGCACGTTCGTCGGCGTCCGCGCCGCGCCCCTCGAGACCGGCGACAACGTCGACTACTTCATTCGCGAAGGCGGCATGACCGGTGCCGGGATCCCGACCCGCGACCCCTGGGGCAGGCGGTACCGCGTGAAGTACGCGCTCGACCGGCGGGCGTGGCTGGCGATCAGCACCGGCCCGGACGGCCAGCCCGGCTCGTGCGCGTCCGAGACCGGCGAGCGCGGCGCGGACGACATCTGCATCGAGATCGGCCAGTAGGAGCCACGTCGGAGCATCGCGCGACCGTTCCGCAGCGGCGGCATGTTGGAGCATCGCGCGACCGTTCCGCAGCGGCGGCATGTTGGAGCATCGCGCGACCGTTCTGCAGCCGCGGCATGCCGGGGCATCGCCCGATAAGAGATATTATGTCAACTCGCCCTTTCCTGCGGGACGGCCAGGACTTCCGTTCCGCTTCGGCGCCTCGTCGCGCCTTCCTTCGTTGCGGGGTCGGGTCGGGCGAGTTCGACATAATATCGGCGCGTTGCAGAGCGGCGTTCGGCGTCTCGTCAATCCGAGGGGACGGGAGGTGCTCGCGGGGGCGCGTCATCGAGGGGAACGGGATATCGAGGGGACGGGAGGTGCTCGCGG